>NZ_CEVWNY010000041.1:0-23749 GCF_982384815.1 Desulfitobacterium sp.
CTGGTGGAAATGAATGAGTCGGATCGCTGTTGTGGTTTTGCCGGGTCTTATTCCATTAAGTTCCCGGAAATGTCCGGACCGATTCTGGAAAGGAAAATTCACAATATTGAGGCCACCGGTGCCGAGGTTGTGGCAGTGGACTGTCCGGGATGCCTTATGCAAATTGCCGGGGGCATTGATCAAACCGATCTAAAGGTTAAAGTTAAGCATACTGCCGAGCTGCTTTTAGAAAAACGTCAAAAATAAGTCGGAATACCAATTCTTCCACGCGGAAAGATTAGAGGTGGAAGCCGAAGAGCTAGGGATGCCGGAGAAGCACTGCTTTAAAGCAGTGCTTCTCTGATAAAGAGTTTAATTTCCTAGTTGCCCTGTTTTTGTGGTAAAATATACTTATATTATATGATAACCAATGGTAAATCTAGGAGGAAGTATGATAAAATCTATACTGTTTGACTTGGATGGAACCTTAACTATTATGGATCAGGATGAATTTATGCAGAACTATGTGGGTCTTTTGGCCCCGCGTTTTAAACAATTTATGGCCCCGAAGGAATTTGCCAAACAATTAAATCGTTCTACAGAAGCGATGATTAAGCAACCATTAGAAGGAAAAACTAATCTTCAAACCTTTTTTGCCGATTTTACTAAAAACACGGGGTTAACTTATAATACTTTATGGCCTATTTTTGAGGCTTTTTACCGTACGGATTTTCCGGCGCTGCGTTGCCTGGTGAAAATTAATCCGCACGGAAAAGAAGCAGTGGAGAGTGCAATCGCAAAGGGATACACTGTGGCCGTTGCGGCTAATCCGGTTATGCCGATTCAAGCCATTGAAGAACGGGTTCGCTGGGCCGGATTATCTCCGGAGATATTCAAGGTCATCCCTTGTATAGAGTCCTTTCATTATTGCAAGCCCCAAGTTGGATTTTACCGCGAATTAGCTAACAATTTGGAGTTGGATGCTAGTGAGTGTTTAATGGTAGGGAATCACCCTGTTGAAGATCTGATCGCTCAAGAAATTGGCATGAAGACTTTTTATGTAGGGCCACTTGATGAAGATATCCAAACAACCTATAAGGGAGATATCGCAGAACTGACACAGCGAATTAAGGCGGGAAATCTCTAAGGTTAAAGAGAGGGAAGCGACATGGGAGTTTTTGTCCAGCAAGCATCTGCCAACTGGGGCATTGCCGAGGCAAACATTGTACCTAAACATATGCGTGGAGTATTGCATGAGTTTTTAAGGCGATATCGGGAATTAGAGAGCCTTAAGCATAGGGAAATATTTTGGATGATGTTTGTTATTTTTTCCGGTTTTCTTAGTTTATGGTGTATAATGGTTACTGCGCCGTTGGATTTTTTCTTGCTGGATATTCTTCTAATGATAACTTTTTTTCTTGTATTGCTGAAATATTTAAGGGTTCGCAGGACGGCCCAACATGTTTATATAAATGTTCATGTTCTTTATCATCATCTATTGGGTAAGCTTGAAGTTGGTTTCTGTGAACATGATTACCCCTGTGAATGTGCAGAGGATTTTCGTAAGTATGTTCAGAGGCAGTATGGGGTTTCGATTTACAGAACCTAACCCTGGCATTGCTTAAAATGGATGAGAGCAAGTGGTATGGACATAATATAAAAAAAGATCTATAGATAACTTTGTTAGGAGGAATCAGCATGAAAAAGTATGTATGCACAGTCTGTCAGTATGTTTATGATCCCGCGGTAGGTGATCCGGATTCCGGTGTGGCTCCCGGAACAGCTTTCGAGGATATTCCCGAGGACTGGGTTTGCCCAACCTGTGGGGTAAGCAAAGATGAATTTGAGGTTTATGAGGAGTAGTAATACATAGTGACAAAAGGCCGTTGCTAAACGAACTATTTTAGTTCGTTTGCAACGGCCTTTTGTCAATGGGCAATGAAATCTAACTGATGGTATCGGAAGGAAGCTCGTCACTTGGTCCCGGTTCACCACTGTTTCGAAAAAGTGTCATACCCGGATTGGCTTGGGCCGGGTCGAATTCACCATTGTTGGTTGCCATGGTCGTTTGAGGATTTTGGTCGGCGCAGGCTTGTTCTTTGCCCGGCATAGACATGGGATAGCCAGGAGCCGCTGTGTTTTGGGTTTGGTTCGTTACCCCGGAGAACATAGCGGGATTAGCTTGTGCTACCGTGTTTTGACCAATATTTAGATAGACTTGAACAGAAACAGGTGTAGCCAGAATGATGTCATTGTCCTTGTATCCCATAGCTACCAGTTCCAAATACCTTTTTTGGGCATCCTGTTCATTGAGAAGATCTAGTTCTTTTTTTAAACCAACCACATATTCCAAGTTAATCACCTCAAGACAATTATGAGCATTTCTTGGAATTTATATGCATGTTTAAAGGGCAAGAACTGCCGCTTCGTCACGGTCCAGCTTATCCAGGCAAGATTTTAAACGCTGGAGTAGTGCCGGATCTGTTACCGCATCCTTCATTTGCCGGAGCAGGTCAATGGTACGGCGAATCACGGATATGATGTCTCCTTCATCTAGGTTAGAAAGCCGCTGAACTTCTGCAAAAGACAATCCTTGGCTCCAGGAATAAACGATGACTGAGACACGAGGATCATAGCGGACGGAGTCGGTGCCGCAGATGCTTTGAAGGTAACGAGCTAAATCATGGACTGGAGTCCAATCGAGGACCGGTAGTCTCTGAAAATAATCGTTTTTCCTCGCTTCAAAATCAATCACCGAGAGCAAACCGTTTAATTGGTCATCATCGAGAGTATCGAACAATCCTGAAAAGATCAATTCCGTAACCAATAATTCTTGAACATAGATATGACGGGCGCATTCTCCACGGGGGAGCAGGGCGTCTCCGCGGATATACCCCATCTGGATCAATTGATTCTTTTTATACTCAAATTCCTTGAAGAAATAATCCTGATCCGGTAAAGCCTTAAGCTCTTTCCGGATTTCCGCCATGCTTTGTTGTAATTTTCTACGGTTTTTACTTTCTTCTTCGCAATGAGTCAGCTTTGAATTAGGACATTTTTGCGGGGTGTGGGCTAAAAGTTTTTCCCAGTTTTTGATCTTGCGGGCCATTTCCCGGCCATAGACCCGATTTTGGCGGCGGGGACCTAAGGCTTGGTAGGCTCGTTTAAGCCGATCCAATTCTTTCTTTTTGGGCAGATACTTTACAGGACAGGCGAAGGAGTCGGCATGAGAGCATACATTTTTTCCGTTGGTGTTGAATTGCTCCTCCAATTGTGCAAGCTCCGCTATCAATTGACCATGGGTTTGTAGGTAACTATGGGCGGCAAAGCTTTTTTGAAAATATATTTGGATTTGTTCGGTTGTTAAGGTAGCCTGGAGGTTTAGAACTGTATTATAGCTTAATCTAAATTGGCTGGTCAGTGGTTCCAGTCTGTTAATATTAAAACGGGGTGGTGGACTTTTCTCCATGTAATTAAGATCCACTAAAGCAAAAGAATAACCTCGTTCATCTAACCCCCGGCGGCCGGCGCGTCCAGACATCTGAAAGAACTCGTGATTGGCCAAAGGGCGAAAATTACGACCGTCAAATTTATTAAGAGTATCAAAACAAACAGAACGCACCGGATAATTAATGCCGACACTGAAGGTTTCCGTACAGTAAAGAACGTGGATCAACCGTTGGAGAAAAAGCTCTTCCACCAATACTTTTTGGGCCGGTATCAGTCCGGCGTGATGAAAGGCAATCCCTTTAACGGCTACCCGTCGTAATAGACGAGTAGAAGCCGACCACTCAGCTTCCGGACCAAAATGCTCTAAGAAGGCGTCCTCTACCAGTTTCCTTTCCAGTGGTTTTAAATAATTGGTAAAGGAGGCTAATTCGGAGGCCTTATCGGCACACTGCCGACGACTAAAGACGAAATAAAGGGCGGGGAGGTATTGTTTTTGGATAGCTTTAATGAGATCGATGTGGTTAGTAGGGGCAAACAAATTGCCCTCGCTGAAACCGGTGTCTTTGATACGCTGGCGATAGTATTTCCAAAGCTTATCATAGGTGACCAGCCCTGTGTCCTTGGCAAAATAATAATATTCTAAAGGCACGATCCGGCGATTTTCCTGAATTAAAGCTACCTCTTCATTACGGATATCAGCGATCCATTCTACTAACTGCTCAGCATTGGCAATTGTGGCACTTAAACCGAGCAGCTTCATGTGGGAAGGGGCTAAAATTATGGACTCTTCCCAAACGGTGCCTCGTTCTTCATCATTAAGCCAGTGGATTTCATCGAAAATGATGTAGGATACGGACTCCAAGGTAGGATCATCGGTAATGACCTGGTTGCGGAAAATTTCTGTGGTCATAATCAAGAGGGGAGCTTCGGAATTAAGTACCACATCACCAGTTAAGATGCCGATATTTTCCGTTCCGAAAAGGGCTTTATAATCTTTGAATTTTTGGTTGCTTAATGCTTTAATGGGAGCAGTATATATAATCCGGCGTCTCTCTGCCATGATCTTTTCCACCAGATAGTCTGCTACCAGGGTTTTTCCGGTTCCGGTAGGTGCTGCTACAATTACGGATTTGCCGGCATCAATGGCCGCTAAAGCTTCCGTTTGAAAAGGATCTAGGGTTAAACCATGGTAGATGCGTTCTGTCATGAAATATCATCTCGTTTCTTCCTGGGTTTTACTTATTTTAACAAACCCTTAATCAGGGGTCAAATTATGGTAGTATTATTCTCGGTAAAAGATGGCATGTTCATCCCCCAAAGGCCATAAGATGAATTATAGAACTGGCCAAGGGGGGAGTATTAATGTCATTGCGCCTAGAGGCCGAACAAGCTATGGGATTGCGTTTTCCGGAAAAAAACGGTGAGGCGGTAATTCGTTTTGAGGAAACTATGGAGGTTCCCCAGGGGGCGGAAGCTTTAATGCGTGGTCTTTACCGGGATCCCGATGAAATTAAAAAGGGATTTAGAAACCTCCACCAGGAGACCGCCACATTATTAGAGATTCTTATGCCTCGCCGAGCCCGTCTGCGAGAATGGTTTGAGGAATTACCGGAGCAACCGAAAGAGGCGGAAACTTTTTTGCGGGAGAGTTCAGAGAAAATTCACCAACAGGACCGTAAATTATCCCAACTTGAGATTGACCTGATCGCTCGATTGGAGGAAGCGAGTTTAGAGGATTTATTTCCTTTACCGCTTTCGGCGTTTGCAAATATTACTTTCACAGATCCTGGTATTAAGATTTACCTTCGCCCTTTAGGAAGATTAGCGGAGATCCTGAAATTAAATCCGGAGAGCTTGAGGCAAGTTGTTCGCATTCATTTCCTCTATAGCTTATTGGTTCTTGCCGGCCAAGATTTAGACGGACAATCCTTTCAGCGGGGCAATGAGGATACTACCCTAATTGGAATCACTTCCTTTTTTACCTTAAAGCATATTAAGAAGCATCCACCGGAGTACCAGCATTGCTATATGGAATGGGTGAAGTCGTGGGGCGGGAAGAGCTTTTTGCGTTTGATCCCCCAAGAAAGCAGCATAGAAAAAGTAAGAGCCGCCATAATTTTTTGGCGGCGTAATCCGGAATTGTCCTGGGAAGGAGTGTGGAATTGTCTGCACTCACTAGAACTGGAAAAAGCAGCAGGGCCGCGGCCGCTCTCATCATGGCCAGTCCGCTAGTTCTTGGGGGCGCAGAATCTCCATACGGTCTTCATTTTGCCGGATGATTTTTAACTTTTTCCATTGGTTTAAGGTGCGGTTTACTAATTCCCTAGAGGTTCCAATCATACTGGCTAAGTCACGATTAGTTAGAGTTGCATCGAAATAAATGGGGAGCCCCGGAGAGTCGGCCGGCTTTGCCAGCCTAAGCAAGAGGGTGGCTAAAATTCCTGCGGTTGAGCGGCTGGTCAGGACCCGGATAAATTCTTGATACAGTCGCAAACGCATATTCAGGATACGAATCAGAGTAACCGCTAAACGAGGGTGATTTTCCAAGATTTCTACCATTCCCCGATTGGAAAAAACAAGCAGCGTACTTTCTTTTACTGCTTCTGCCGTAGCCGGGTAGGAGCCTGGCTCAACCAATAAAATCTCGGCAAGGCTGTCATTGGGGCCACACCAGTCAAGAATCTGTTCATTGCCGTCCGGTAAAGTCTTACTGAGCTTGACTTGGCCCTCTAAAACAAAGTAAACCAAATTGCCGATTTCCCCCTCGATAAAAAGAATCTGGCCTCTTCGGTATTTGCGAGTTTTGAACTGAGGTAAAAGGGCAATCAGGTCTTCATCAGCTAGGGATGAAAATAAAGTAAAACGTCTCAGGGACTGTGGATCGAGCAAAAAAATATCCCTCACTTTTAGCTTATAGATTAATCTTCACAGAAATTCGTTAATCAGAATAACAATACTATATAATAATTAAGGAGAGTCAATTATGCAAACTGTGGACAGCACTCCAATTAGTGTTCGTTTTGTAGCTAATTCACAATTCAAGATTACGGCTTTGATTATCTTTATCCTAGTCACAGCAATAGTAATTGTTTGCGGTGAGATGTGATTAGTGTGAAGGTGTATTTGCTACTTGCTTGGCCGCTAGCACGATAGCTGAAAGAACCCGGGTTTTATCCGGTAAAGAATCTGATTCCCAATGGGTAAGGATTTCTCCTTTCAGAGAAACATAATACTTGCAGGGCAATTGATTGAGAGTGAGTGCTTTAATATCGGCTTGACAACGTTCACAGCCGCAAGGTAGTTTGTATTTTTCCATATATTCCTTTAGGGCTTGCTGTACCACACTTTCAGTGTGGTTTTTTAATTCATACATTTTGCTGCCTCCCCTTTAAATGTTATCCTACCATCATAATAGTAGGTATTAGGTTTTCATACAAGAGAATTTGGAAAATAACTACACCTTTTTTAAGAATCAGGGTAAAATACCACTGGGCCCTACGGAAAGAAAAGAGGGAGAAAATGGAGAAGATTAAATTAATCGCTACCGGCGGTACTATAGCAATGCGGAAAGATGAATTTGGCAAGGCAGTACCGGCCGTTTCAGGTCATGATCTTTTGGATAGTATGCCTCAGTTGCGAGAAATCGCCCAGTGGGATATCAGTGAATTCAGCAATGTTGCCAGTTGTAATTTTGATCCGGGGCGGATGCTTAATCTGGCACGAGTTGTCAATGAGAGTTTTGCCGACTCCGGCTATGCGGGGATAATCATAACCCATGGGACAGATACCTTAGAAGAAACAGCCTATTTCTTAGATTTAACGGTTAAGGATCAGCGACCGGTTATTCTTACCGCCTCCCAGCGGGATGCCTCGGAAAGAGACTCGGATGGACCGCGCAATCTCCATAATGCTATGCGGATAGCCTTAGATTCCCATGCCAAGGGTCGGGGGGTATTGATTGCCCTTAACGAAGAAATTCATGCAGCAAGGGATGTCCGCAAACTCCACACTAGTCAAGTTGATGCCTTTAGTTCCGGTGAATTAGGATCCTTGGGCAGTATCGATTATGATGAAGTTATCTGGCACCGCAAGCCGGAGCCTTCAATTAAATTTGAGCTTCCCACCAGGCTGGCCAAGGTAATAATTAGTAAGGCTTATACCGGTATGGATGAAAATTCTTTAGACTGCATGGTGAATTCGCAAGTAGAGGGAATCGTTATTGAGGCCTTTGGTAGGGGTAACCTTCCGCCGGAACTGGTTCCGGCGATTCAGAAGATTACGGAACGTCATATTCCTGTGGTTATAACTTCCCGTTGTTTATTCGGACGTACTGCCCCCATCTATGGCTATCCGGGCGGAGGGGCTGATCTTCAACGTCATGGGGCTATCTTTGCCGGCGATCTATCCACTGAGAAAGTTCGCTTGCTTCTAAGCATTGCCTTAGGCTTGGGAGTGCCTTTAAAAGAGCTTCGGGAAATTCTCAACCGTGGTGGTGTAAAGTAGACAAGTCATGAATAATCAATTACAATCCTAATGAAAGACATATTTGAAGCCTAGGAAAGCGGGGATTTAATAGGATGGATTATTCCGGTAAAGATAAAGCTACATATGTTCAGGAGACCTTTAACTCCATTGCCAAGCGTTATGACCTTATGAACACTCTGATGAGTTTTGGCTTAGATAAAGAATGGCGTAAAATAGCCGTTCGTACCGTAGAAGCAAAATCGGGAATGCAGATGGTAGATATTTGCTGTGGTACCGCTCAACTATCTTTGGAGCTTGCCATGGCCGTAAGCCAATCGGGACATGTTACCGGGTTGGACTTTTCGGAAAATATGTTGGAAAAAGCCAAAGAGAATTTGTCTGGTTCCCCATATCGTTCCATAATTGATTTGCGTCAAGGAGATGCCATGAACCTGCCTTTTGCCGATAATTCTTTTGACGGAGCCACAGTGGGCTGGGGACTTCGCAATCTCCCCGATCTGGAAAAAGGCATCCGAGAAATGATTCGCGTGGTCAAGCCAGGCAGTATGGTTGTTTCTCTAGACATGGCTAAGCCAACTATGCCCGTTTTTAAACAGGCTTACTGGCTATATTTTGATAAATTGGTTCCTTTGATGGGTAAGCTTGGGGCAGGAAAAGGCAAGGCTTATCAATATCTTCATGACTCCGCTGTAGAATTTCCGGCCCAGCAGGAACTAGCAAATATTTTTGCGCGCTGCGGGCTGATCGAAACCCGTTATCAAAATCTCGCCGGCGGGGTAGTGGCTATCGTTAGTGGCCGTAAACCTAAATAAGGATGATAAACATCAGCAAGCCTAATTATCAGCAAATGGAAAATTTTATTGGGTCAAGATGCCTCACTGCGTTCAGCATGACATGGTGGAGTGTCATCCTGAGCATAGCGAAGGATCTTTATATCAAAAACTAGAGCGAATAAGCAACTTATTTCGGTAATTTATGTTAAAGTAAGTAAAAATGAAATATTAGGGATTAAGAATTAGGGATTAAGAGGTGGAAATAATGACAGAATTAGTAGTCGGCCTAAAGGGAAGAGCGGAAAAGACAGTGGACCAAGCCAATACAGCAAAGACGATGGGGAGCGGTTCTTTGGCTGTCTTTGCTACCCCGGCTTTAGTGGCAATGATGGAGGAAGCGGCTGTTAATGCTTTAGTGCTGGAGGATGGACAAAGCAGCGTGGGTGTTTCCTTAGCTATTAAACATACAGCGGCAACCCCTCTGGGCATGAAAGTATGGGCTAATGCAGAGTTAATTGAGATTGACCGCCGCCGTTTAGTCTTTAGAGTTGAAGCCTTTGATGAAAAAGAACAAATCGGCTCCGGCTTGCATGAGCGTTTTTTAATCGATGCCGAAAAATTCATGACTAAAACACTGTTAAAGAGTAACGGACAGGAGTAATTGTCATGGATAGCTATTTTACACTGCAAGAAGAATCTACATGGGAGCAAGTAATAGATAAATCCCGATTTATTGGTATTGTCTATCCGGTTAGCAACACGAACGAAGTTGAAGAAAAACTTCAGGAAGTTCGCCAACTTTATCCCAACGCACGCCATTATGTGTACGCCTATCGGCTCTACCAAGGGAAACTGGAAAAATCAACTGATGATGGTGAACCTCAAGGAACCGGTGGCAGGCCGGTTCTTGAGGTTCTGCAATATCGTGAAATTTGGGATGTCTTAGTAGTGATTGTCAGATATTTCGGGGGTATTCTTTTAGGAGCTGGGGGGCTAACCCGTGCATACGGGGGAACCGCTCGTCAGCTCATGGACCAGGCTCCTGTTCAGCGGCTTGTACCTCATGTCGTCTTCGCAATCGAAGCCGGTTATGATTGGTATGAACCCTTAAAATATCAGTTGAGGCAGTTTTCTTGGAAGATGGGGAATGAGGAATTTCTGGTAACAGTAAAATTCCAAGTTTTTATTCCATGGGATGATCGACTGAGATTTCTCGATTGGCTGGCGGATTTTACCGATCGTAAAATCAATCCGCAGGAACTTGGTATTACCATGCGCGCAAAATAGCAAGCGTTTAAAGAAGATAAAAAAGTCAGACTATTTTTACTTTAGGAAAAAGATAACTTTCACTTGTATTTGGTATATATTTCACGTATAATAAAAGCAAAGAAAGTGAAATTGTTAACTAGCGTTATATAACATATTGATCACTTCTAAATATTTTTAAGAGGAGGGAACCGAATGTTAGGCTGGATTGCTATGTTAATTCTTGGGATATTCTTACTCACTTGTGGCGTTGCAATTTGTGCTTCCTTACGCCAAATTTTTAAAATCACCATTAATTCCTTTAATACCCCTAAGAGAGAAGGAAAGGTTACAAGAATTGCTCAGGCATAAAGAATTTTGTTACTTAAGGACTGTCTAAGATTTAGGCAGTCTTTTTAATTGATCTGATTTCATGCTGCTCTAGCGGTATCACCGAGGCATGGATAATAGTCTAGAGCGGAATTTCAGAGGTTTGTAAGAACTACCTACTACAATGCATATAGATGGAGGTGAAGAGATGGATTCGGGGATTATTATTAACATGGATAAAACGGGAATTCCTTAAAAGAGCAGGAGAAACTAGGTTTATGTCGAATATACGAGATAGTTGAAGGAAAACAAGGGGGGGAGCAGGAGATTTCGCTATATTGGATAACCGTAATTGGTGTCAGCGCCCCCTTTATCATTATTATGATGCTAATGTCCGGCCGCTTCAACCTGAAAAAGCTGGAGGCCTTATTTATGTCCTTGCTTATGGTCAGCCTCGCTCTGCTGTTTCCTTTTTTTCTTCGGCGTGGAAAAGTTCTTGAATGGGGTCTTTTAGTAGCCGCTCTTCTTCTTATACCCTTAGGAATTATGGTTTTTAGAGATCATATGCCCGCCACCAAAGCAAAGAAATGCCCTCATGAAAGTAGTGGCGAAGTTCTTACTGATCCGGAGCTTTCAGGAATACTCAGTGAGTATGTTGATTCAGAGGCGGTACATATAGAGCCTGAAGAGCTAATGGAATCTATAGAGACGGGCGATACCGGAGAACTTTTGATTTCAGAAAAGTTTAGGCATCCCGAGGTGATTGAAGAGGAGTCTAAAGAACTCGTTGTAGCGGAGGTACCTATTGATCCGGAAGAACCTGCGGAAATACCGGCTACTGAGGAAGAGGGGATATTAGAGTGGACCGGGGAGCCGGTTAAAGATCGGGAGATACGGGCCGATAATACGGAATTCAGTTTAGAGCAATTGATCGAAAAAGGATTTCAGGCCAAAGAGCAAGGACGGTATCATTTGGCCGCAGAATGGTTTATCTTGGCTTTGGATAAGAAGCCATCCTGTGATATAGCTTACTACTTGATTGTGGAAGCTTGTGAGTATTGGATGAATGGTCTTTCAACTCATGATGCGTTGGATAAGGTTGCACCTTATCTCAATGAGTATATTCAAAATGCTCCTCCGGGCTGGGGGATGAAGCTGATGGAGTGGTTGGAAAAAGAGAAACTGCCATTCCCAGGTAATTATCTAGGAAGGATTGATTGATTAATGAAGGCAAGTGCGGAAATCAAAGGTCTACGAATTATTAGTATATCCGAAGGAACTCAGATAGGAACGGTAAAGGACTTTATTCTCAATCCACAAAAAGGGAGTCTGGATTTTTTTGTTGTGGACCAACCCTCAGATTATTTCGGAGCTAAAGTTATAGCTTATCCCGATATTGTGGGTTTGGGTGAATTTGCTTTGACAGTCCCCAATCCTGAGGTAATCCAAAGCGTAGCCAATAGTCCTGAAGCGCAGGAGCTTCTTAAGCAAGGCGTGGAGGTAATTGGGACTAAAGTTTTGACGAAAAAAGGAGCCTTAAGCGGAGAAGTCAAAGAGATTCTCATTGATGAGGTGACCGGTAAGATTGCTCAATGTACCATCACAGATAATCAAGGGGAAAACCGTCAAGTTAATGGTGAACAAATCATTACCTTTGGTAAGGAACTTTTGATTATTGAGCAAGATCCCGGTGAAAGCATGAAGGTAGCGGCTACTGAGCTTCCTGGTAATGAAAATACCGAACTATCGCCGGTAGTTGATGAGTCTCCGGAAGTTGTTACTATGGCAGCAATAAGCGATCAACCCAATGAAACTGCGGACTTTAATCTCTTTGAGCAAAGACAATTACAGTACTTTGTCGGTAAAGCTGTAGTTCAGGACATTGTACTTGACAGCGGTGAAGTTTTGCATGCCGGTGAACCCATGACGGAAGGGATAATTCGTCAGATTACTACCCGTAACAAGCTAATGGAAATCACATCTTTACTCCATAAAAATTAAGTTAGGATTTATATATGTTAAAAAGGAAACCATTTCTCTTGCTTTTAATAATGCTACTTAGTCAGCTCCTCCTTTCAGTCCTCTTGGGGGCATCGGTGACTTATGGGGCAGGATATGCAAAGGCTCCTGAAGGATTAACGATCTGGGGAAACGATTTAAGTGGGATGACAAAAGAAGAAGCATATGAAATCCTTACTAATGAGATCCCTAAAGCCGTAATCTATAATCAAGAAATTTACCCTCTAGAGCTTAAAGAAACTTATCGAGACTTGGAAGATTATCTTAATAGTCAATACGCTATATCCACCGGAAGCTTGCTAGCCGATGCCTTTGAGTATTTAGGGAGAATTCCCGGTTCCTTGCAATCCCCGGAAAAATTTAATAAAGGGGAAATTTTTATTCAACTGCAAGAATTTGCTCGAAGAATTGACCGTGAAGGAAAGGCGGCTCGGGTTTATTATGAAAATGGAGCAGTTGTTCTAGTGGAAGGTAGTAGCGGTGAAAGCTTGAACATTGAATTGTCCTGGGAGAAGTTACGACAAAGCAAAGGTTTTGAAGCAGTGCCTTTGCTTACAGAAGTAATAGAAGTTCATCCGACTACCGAAGAATTACAGAAGGTGAAGGATACTTTAGGGGATTACACAACCTATTTTGATCCTTCTTTTTACGAAAGGGTTAATAATATTGAGCTTGCAGCTAAGGCCATTGATGGGGTGGTTCTCCCTCCCGGCGGAGAATTTTCCTTCAATGACGTAGTAGGAGAGCGGGACTCTGCCAAAGGTTATCTACCTGCGTTGGTATTTATGGGCAACCGGGTTGTGACCGATGATGGTGGTGGAATCTGCCAAGATTCCACCACCCTTTATCAGGCAATTAAACAGGCTAATCTAAAGGTTACGGAAAGGCATACCCATTCACTGCCGGTGTCCTATGTTCCGAGAAGAGAGGATGCAACAGTAGCTTATGGAGTATTGGATTTTCGTTTTAGAAATGATACTCAAAACTATCTCCTTATTAGCACCAAGACAGGTAAAAATTGGGTGCGCGTGAGAATCTTTGGTGTATCTGATTCGGATCACCCTACACTGCAAGCCCCTGATGGTTATCCCGTCAAACCGGAGGATTGGATTAACGACCCCAAATAATTAAGAAAAAGCGCACCCGTGTATACTGAGTGCGCTTTTAATATAACTAAATGGCATTATCCGGATCATTAACGGGTAGATAAAATAATACATTACAATAAGTGAGTGCTCTTTGTGTCTTCGTGAGAAAATGTGGTTATTGTAAGGGGGGAAATTGGTGCGTCAAGTAAATGTGAATTCCCTTAAAATTGGCGATGTTTTGGGAAAAACTATTTATTCCAGTAATGGGCGGGTATTATTAGGAAAAGGAGTCAAGCTGACGCCTCTATATATAAGCAAGATGCGGGATATGGGGATCACCATTGTTTATATTGAGGACGACCGTTTTGATGACGTAGTACCGGAAGATGTCATTGATGAAGAGAATAGAAGGGAAGCAATGGAGATCATCGAGCAGGCTTCCCAGGCGGTCCGACTTGGTAAAAACATTGATGAATTCCATTTGCGCGATATGGTCAGTAAAATCGTCGAACAGATCTTGTTCAAAAAAGATATCTTAATCAACATGATGGATATTCGCAGTAAGGATAATCATACTTTTGCCCATTCGGTAAATGTCTGTGTCCTTTCTACAGTCCTGGGTAAAGTCATGCTTTTAGATAAGGAAAGGCTTGAGACACTAGCGGTAGGCGCTTTATTGCATGATATTGGTAAAGTGCATCTTCCCCAAAATATTCTGGAGAATTATAACAATCTAACTAGGGAAGAGGAGGAGGAACTCAAAATCCATACAACTTTGGGTTTTGAGGAATTGCGCAAGCGCAAAGAGCTTAATCTTGTTGTAGCTCATATTGCCTTTCAACACCATGAGCATATTGATGGAACCGGATATCCACGGCAACTTAAAGGGGATGAAATTCATCCTTTGGCGCAAATTGTGGCTATTGCGAACCTTTATGATAAACTGACTTCCGATCACAGCGGCCTCAAAAGAGTGATGCCCCACGAGGCCTGTGAGATCCTCATGGGGCTGGTAGGCAAGGCTTTTCCCTTAGAGCCGGTGCGCTTATTTTTGCGTAATATTGCCGCATATCCTACAGGGAGTACCGTTCGTTTGAATACAGGAGAAATAGGCGTTGTTGTGGATCAAAATCCAAGTATACCGGCACGTCCGGTAGTTCGGGTCTTTGATGATATGAACTTTGAGGTTGGTCAAGGGAAAGAGTATAATATGGTTGAAAACAGGATTGTTTTTATAACAGAAGTATTGAGCTAATTAATCTTTGACGACTGTGGAACTTGGACAGATGGTCGCGAGAGGACAGTCCTGACATTTGGGGTTGCGGGCTGCACAGATTCTCCGTCCATGCCAGATTAACCAATGGTGGGCTTGATTCCACTGGGAACGCTGGATACGATCTTGCAACTGTTTCTCGATAACATCCGGATTAGTTCCCTGGGCTAAGCCGAGTCGATTGGAGACCCGAAGAACATGTGTGTCTACAGCTAATGCAGGTATACCGAAGGCATTGCTCAATACTACATTGGCAGTTTTTCTTCCGACACCGGGCAGCTTAGTCAGGGCTTCCAGCTCCGGGGGAACCTTACCACCATATTCCGCCACTAAAATCTTACAAGTGGCCAGGATATTTTTAGCTTTATTATGGTAAAGACCGATTTCTTTAATAAGGTTTTCCAGCTCCGTTAAGGTTAAGGTTAAGAAATCTTCAGGAGTATTATAATTCTGAAAAAGCTTTTCAGTCACTTGGTTAACTTTTTTATCTGTTGCCTGAGCACTCAGCATAGTGGCGATGAGCAGCTCAAAGGGAGTGGCATAATTCAACTCACAGTGGGCGTCGGGATAGGTATCGGCTAAAAGGCGAAGAATAGTGTTAACCTTTTCGGGGTTAGTCATTAATTCGTCAGGTTTTGTTTTAATCATGTTAACCTCCTTGAAATTAATTATCGCAAATATCTAAAACCGTTACCAATAAAGGAAAGGGAGTATTAAGTGGAAGATCATGTATTGGGTTTATATAATTCGTTGTACGGATAATACCTTGTATGCCGGTTCAACTCCAAGGCTGGAGAAAAGAATCCAAGAACATAATGAGGGAAAAGGGGCCAAGTATACCCGGGGGCGGCGCCCGGTGACCCTTTTACAGGCTTGGACAGTTGAGAATCGTAGTCAAGCTCTTCGGTTAGAGGCTTTTCTAAAGCGCTTTTCGCGAAAGGAAAAGGAGGAACTGGTTGCCGAGCCGGAATTGTTGCTTATCCGTGCCCAAGGGCATGGTTACGAGTTTAATATGGGGATTGAAGAGAGAGTTTGGAAAGGATGATTAATATGCCAATTGTACAAATCGAACTTTTGGAAGGGCGCACTTATGAACAAAAGAAGGCAATGGCGGAAAAAGTAACTCAAGCTATTGTCGAAACCACTGGAGCAAAGGCAGAAAACGTAACAATTATCATCCGGGATATGGAAAAAGGGAACTTGGCCAAAGGCGGTGTTCTTGCCTCCGAAAGCCGGTGATAATAGCCAAAAAAGAGGCTGATTATTGCAGTTAATGCAAGGTCAGCCTTTCATTATTCTAATAAATACACCCACCGATAAATTCGCGTAGGATGGAGTTAAAGGGTACTTTAGAAACATCAAGAATTTCAAAATGATGGAGAAGTCTTAAAAGGTGAGATGCGGTAGCGTAATAGGGGTGATCTACAGGAACCGAAACTAACAGTGGTTCTGCATAGGCTTTAAGAGCATTAAGCTCATAAAGAAGGCTGGAATTGAACATGACATCTGCTTCCTCTTGATAAGGGAAAATATTGTTGTTTTCCCCCCGCCGTACACTTGGCCATTGATTGAGACTCCCTTCGGGGGTGATGCCCCGGTATTTGTCATCACGGACGAGGCGGCGAATGAGACGTGCTTCGGTAGTGGAAATGCGGTTATGGAAATCAATATTGGGCTGAAAGAGTGCGCTGATATAGATTTTAAAAAGCTGCGTACGTTCTAAGGAGGGTAGAAGTCGTGGATTAAGGGCGTGGATTCCCTCCATGACCAGAATTTCATCCTTCTCCAGCTTCATCAGCTGTCCTTCCGCTTTCCTTTGTCCGGCGACAAAATCAAAGACTGGACGTTCGATTTCTTCACCATGGATTAAAGCTCTGACATGCTCGTTTAAAAGAGGGAGATCTAAGGCTTCGAGGGCTTCAAAATCATACTGACCATCTTGGTCAAGGGGAGTGTTTTCCCGATCAAGAAAATAGTCATCCAAAGACAGGGCAATTGGTCGAATTCCATTGACTCGCAGCTGAGTAGATAAGCGTTGGGCGAAAGTGGTTTTACCTGAGGAAGAAGGACCGGAAATGAGGATGATACGGATGTTTTTGCGCTGTTGCAAGATCCGATCAGCGATCAGGGAGATTTTCTTTTCATGGAGTGCCTCCGCTAAGAAGATTAATTCGATGTTGCCATTGCGGACGTTTCTATTGATATCTTCCACTTTATCCAAACGAAGGTTTTCGATCCAACGCTGAGATTCCAGGAAGGTGGCGGCCAGTTTTTCCGGAGGCAGGTAATTTGGCAGTTGATCCGGATGATCGGGATCGGAAAAGAGCAGGATAAATCCAGGTGGATAAAAATTTAAAGTAAAAGGCCAATAGGTTTCCGCCGGATGTAAGGCAGGATAGAGGGACTTGATAAAAGCATTGTTAACTTTTGTGCGGTAAAAACCGTCATCTTCCGCACAGGAAATAATCTGTGGTTTGGCATCAACCCATTGATGAAGTCTTTCATCAATCAACTTGACTTCCCGAGGGGAAAGGGGGGAATTATCCAGCTCACAGTAGATCCCGTCTAAGATGGAATACTGGATTTTTAACTGCTCCCGTGGAAAGAGATCCTCGACTATTGTAATTAAACCAAAAATAAGGGACTGGCGATATTGGCGATGGGTGGATTCATTTATACTCATGATATTGACTCCTTTATTCTAGGTTCATTGGGTTGGTATATAGTTTCTACAGGAAGGACCGACCTTCCTCTTAGTTTTTAGAATTACTGTACTAAATAAATGGTATACTGGAGAAGGAGAAATGTCTACCGGTAGCGAATACATTGCGGATAAAGTCTTGGGGAGTGAAGCGTGTTGTACGAAAGCACAAGAGGTAATTACCCTGATCAACCGGGGAAAGAGGCCATTGCCTTAGGTATGGTTCCGGTAGGTGGCTTATTTGTCCCAAAAGATCACCCAAAATTAAATTGGCAAGAGCTCAGAGGATTATCCTATTCCCAACTTGCCCAATTAATTTTTAAATACTATCTTCCCGATTTTACGGCAGACAAATTAGTTCAAGCTGCAGGGGTATATAATAATAAAGTATTCGCTGGGGACAATCCTGCACCACTAATGAAAGTAGGCGGTCTGGGAATATTGGAATTATGGCATGGCCCTACTTCGGCCTTTAAAGATATGGCTCTTCAAGTGTTGCCCTATTTTTTAGGGGAAAGTATGCAGGTATTAAGTCAAACCGATAAGGTTTTGATTCTCGTGGCTACCTCCGGGGACACGGGAAAGGCGGCTTTAGAAGGGTTTAAAAATGTCAAGGGAACGGAAATAATGGTCTTTTACCCTGAGCGAGGGGTGAGTGCCGTTCAAGAACAGCAAATGACCACTACCGATGGTCTGAACACTAAAGTTGTGCCCGTGATTGGAAATTTCGATCACTGTCAGTCTACTGTGAAGGAGATCTTTGGCGATAGAGCATTAAGGGAAAAATTTGGACAGCATAGAATTGCCTTTTCCTCCGCGAATTCGATTAACTGGGGACGCCTTCTTCCTCAGATCATCTATTACTTTTGGGCCTATTTGCAGGGAGTGGAATCCGGACAGATCCGCCCCGGCGAAAAAATGAATGTTGTCGTTCCCACCGGTAACTTCGGTAATATTCTCGCTGCTTATTATGCCCAAGTTATTGGCTTACCCATCAATAAATTGATTTGTGCTTCTAACGAAAATAATGTTTTAACGGATTTCTTCACTCAAGGGGTATATAATCGCAACCGGCCTTTCTATGTAACATCTTCTCCATCTATGGACATCCTTATCTCCAGTAACTTCGAGCGTTTTCTCTATGAGGTCTCCGGAAAAGATGCTCAGAAGGTCAATAATTGGTTTAAGGATTTGCAGGAGAAGGGGGAATTCACGGTAGATCAAGAGACACTCACCAGGGCTAGAGAAGCGGTTGCTGCCGGGTGGGCTAATGAAAAAGAGGTCCTTGAGGTGATTAAAAGCTACTATCAAGAGCATTCCTATGTCCTTGATCCTCATACCGCGGTTGCTATCAAAGTATATCAAGACTACAAACAGGAAACTAAAGACGATACCTTTACGATGATCGCTTCTACTGCCAGCCCCTTTAAATTTGCCAAAACGGTACTTGAGGCGATTGCTGCCAAGGCTGTAGCTAAAGATGAATGGGCAAATCTTGAAAAACTCAGTGAAATAACCGGCTGGGCCATTCCTAAAGGTCTCCAGGGCTTAAAAGATAAGCCGACCTTTGCCCTGGATCATGCCAAGCCTGAGGAAATTCCGGAACTCATACAGCAGGTATACTTGACTAATTAGAAAGTAAAGTTTGGATAAGAATTTTCAGGGAAGGACCTCGGTATCGTTCTGAAAGGGTATTTTAGTTAAAAAGACTGTTGTCTCGAACCATAAGTTCAAGGCAACAGTCTTTCATCATTATTCCTTACCAATTGATTTGGCTTTGGGATATGAACCTAATAATTTAGTGCTGACTCCCTTGTCCCGCAAAGCCCAGAGGGCTTCTTGGATTGAGGGAGAGAATACATAGCCATCGATATCAACAAAAAACACATATTCTCCCAGCTTCTTTTTCGAGGGGCGAGACTCAATACGGCTTAAATTAATTTTGCGTAAGGCGAATTCTTGAAGGACACTATACAGGGCACCGGGTGTATCACCGGCAATAATTAAAAGAGAAGTTTTGTCCTCTTCATTCATCTCCGCCAGATGGTGGCCAACGAAAATAAAACGGGTAGCATTGAGCATGGAGTCTTGGATCTTTTCTGCTTGACAGTGTAAATTATAAATTGTGGCTGCTCTCCGGGGACCGATGGCAGCCCAATTTTCTTTGGGGTTACTGGAGATCATAAAAGCTGCTTCAGCAGTGCTGGGGCAAGAGGTTTGCTCCGCCTGGGCTAGATAGGTCTCCAGAAAGTCACGACATTGGCCCAAGGCTTGCTCATGGGAATAAACTCGTTGGATTTGACTTAAATCCAGTGGCTTGGAGGTTATTAAGCATTGGTCTACAGGATGAATAAATTCCCTCATAATGTAAAGGCTTTCAGTTTGACCCAGCATATCCATGGTAACTCCAACCTGACCTTCGGTGGAGTTTTCCAGTGGTACAAAAGCCCCTTCGATCTCCAAAGCTTGGCAGGCCAATAATAGCTTTGGAATTGTCGTAAAAGGAATAAGCTCCACCGGGGGAGCGACAACTTCCGGTTGGGTAGCTAGAAATAGTTGAACTGCCTCCTCTGAAAAACTTCCCTTAGGCCCTAAATAACCGATTTTCATAGAATATCCTCCTCATCTTTTCCATTGCTTGTTTTCTGTCCTGGAAAAAGATCCTTCAGTCGTTCCTCCCTCAGGATGACACTTTTTCCGTCCTGTGATGTTCAGATACAACATATAAGTCCGGCTAGTTGAATAAAAAATGGCTTAACTCTCCCTAAGTAAGGGACGAGTTAAGCCACGTGGTACCACCCTTTTTGCTGTCTAAACAGCCGCTCACATGATCAATGATTAGATCAAGGCTGATAACGGCAGCAACCGGCGCACTCTACTCCTAGTTCAAGAACGCAACTCCAGAGTGAATATCCGTTTCCAGCAACCACTAAAGCTCACAGTCTCCGACTCTAGTTCCCTGAAGGCCTGGTTGAACGTATGCTCTCTATCATTGTTATTAACCCTTTGATTTATCAAATTATATCAAGAATCCAATTGAAAAGGAAGTATTTTTATTCTAGCTTATTTTTAGCTTGCACAAACTATCCAAGCATATTAAAATATGTGTGGAAGGTTGGGGAACCTTCCTGGGAGATAGGTGGACGAGGTGGCAGAAACAGGCAGTGGAACGTACGCTGCCTGTTTCACTTTATTTTTGGGATTTTGCTAAAGATAGCCATTGCTGAGTATAATAAAAGAAAGAATTAGGCTCCGGTCAAAGTTCGGTTGGAGTGTAGTTAATCAAGGAGGGTGGCTTAATGGAACAAGCTAAATTAAAATCTCGTTCGGAAATTCCAGAGGAATATAAATGGCGCCTAGAAGATATTTTTCCTAGCGATCAAGCCTGGGAGGACGAATTTAAGCGAGCGGAAAAACTTCTCGAACGGGCGGTCGAATTCCAAGGACACCTTGGTGACTCTGTCGAAATCTTATTGAGCTGCTTTGAATGGATGGATGAAATCGGGCAAAGTATCGGTGAAATCTACACCTATGCCCGGATGCGGCGGGACGAAGATAATCGCGAAGCACGCTATCAAGCCCTTACGGACCGGGCCGGCGCTCTTTCGGTAAGAATCGGCAGTGCCTTGGCCTTTGTTGTCCCGGAGATTCTAGCTTTGCCGGAAGGTCGGCTTAAGGAGTTCCGCCGGGAAAACTCCCGGATGAAGCTGTACGACCATGCCTTCGATGATATTTTGCGTAAGCGCGAACATGTTTTAAGCCCTGCTGAGGAAAAACTGCTGGCGGAAATGGGAGAAATTGCTGATGCTCCCAGTACGATTTTTGGGATGGCTAATAATGCGGATATTAAGTTCCCAACAATTAAAAATGAACAGGGCGAGGAAGTTGAACTGACGAAGGGTAACTTTATTCAGTTCATGGAAAGTGAGAACCGCGGGGTTCGCCAAGAGGCCTTTGAAACTCTTTATGGTACATATCAGAAGCAGATTAATACCTGGGCCGCTATTCTTAATTCCAGTATTAAGGGTGATGTGTTTTTTGCCAAAGCACGGCAGTATCCTTCGGCGATCGAATCATCCTTAGATGATGATAAAGTTCCCCTTACAGTCTATAACTCCTTGATCGATACTGTTCGGGAGTTCCTGCCGGAAATGCACCGCTATGTGAAGCTGAGAAAGAAGGCCTTAGGTCTGGCTGAGCTTCATATGTATGATATTTATGTCCCCATTGTTTCGGAAGTTAAAATGAAAATAACCTATCCGGAAGCAGTGAAAATGTGCCTGGAGGGACTCAACCCTTTAGGGCCGGAATATCGGAAGGTCTTGGTAGAGGGCTTTAATTCCCGCTGGATTGATGTTTATGAAAACCAGGGAAAGACCAGTGGAGCTTATTCCTGGGGAACCTATAACGCTCATCCTTATGTGTTGCTTAACCATCAGGATACTTTGGATTCAATGTTTACGATTGCCCACGAGATGGGGCATTCTCTCCATACATACTTTTCTAACCGGACCCAGCCTCATATTTACGCCGGGTATAAGATTTTCGTGGCGGAAGTGGCTTCGACACTTAATGAGGCCTTAGTCATGGAGCATTTGCTTAAAACTACCGAAGATCCGAAGTTGCTTGCCTATTTATTAAATCATTACTTAGAGCAGTTTAGAGGAACGGTTTTCCGTCAGACCATGTTTGCGGAATTTGAAAGCAAAACCCACGCTATGGTTGAGGCGGGAGAGGCATTAACGGCAGATATATTATCCAGTGTTTATCTGGAACTTAATAAGGATTACTATGGCCCGGACGTGGTTATGGACCCTCAAATTGCCATTGAGTGGGCGAGAATTCCCCATTTTTATAATGCCTTTTATGTATATAAGTATGCCACCGGATTTTCTGCCGCTACGGCTTTGGCCGGCAAGATTCTTAAGGAGGGAGAGCCGGCTGTAGAGCGTTATCTTGAGTTTTTATCCGGTGGCAGCTCGGATTATCCAATTGAGCTTTTGCGCAAAGCGGGTGTGGATATGGAAACTCCGGTGCCCGTAAGAGAGGCACTTCAAGTATTTAAGAGTCTCCTGGATCGTTTGGAAGAGCTTGTCTAAGAAGTCCTGAATAGTCCGTAGCCCGCCATGCCGCTACGCAGCACAAGAAGATGATGAAAAATGTCCGTCAGTTGATATACGCTTGACAAGGAGATGAGATAGGAAGAGTATTAGGTTCAGGGGAAAAAGCTACTCCGATGATTTGAAACAGATCTATATATTAGAAAGAAAGGATGAAATATTATGAGTGATGCATGCGGCTCTTGTCCTTCTAAAAGTTCTTGCACTACGGGAACTTGTTCGGAAAAACCGGAGCTTACAAAGGCTCAGCAAGCAAGTAATGTAAAAAGCGTCATTGCCATTATGAGTGGTAAGGGTGGCGTTGGGAAATCCTCTGTAACTTCGATGCTGGCAGTTAGTTTAATGCGCCAAGGGTACAAGGTCGGTATCCTGGATGCCGATATTACCGGGCCCAGTATCCCGAAAATTTTCGGAATCAAAGGTAAAGCCAATGTTAACGAAACAGGGGTAATTCCCACTGTGACCCCCAATGGAATTAAGCTCATGTCTTTAAACCTGATGGTTCCTAATGAGGACGACCCGGTAATTTGGCGGGGTTCGATTATTACCCAGCTTGTCCAACAGTTCTGGAAAGACGTTATTTGGGGTGAACTAGACTACTTGCTTCTTGACTTACCACCAGGGACCGGGGATGTACCGATTACGGTTTTCCAATCGCTGCCTGTTAGCGGAGTAGTCATTGTCTCCAGCCCTCAACAGTTGGCGGGGATGATTGTACGCAAAGCTATTAATATGGTGAAGAAATATGATGTAACCTTCTATGGATTAATTGAAAATATGGCTTATGTATCCTGTCCTCATTGTGAAGAAATAATTGAGGTCTTTGGCAAACCTCAAGGGAAAGAAGAAGCGGCCAGGAACGAAATACCTTATCTGGGGCAATTGCCCATCGATCCTGTTCTTGCTACTATGTCGGATCTAGGCGAGATTGAGGATTACCAATCCGAGAACTTTGCGCTTATTGCCAAGCGGTTGGCTGAGGAAATAGAAAGAACTGCAAAGTAAAGTTTTTAGAGGGGGTGACCTGGCTCAAGCCGGGAAAGTATGAAATCAACGATTCGCGATCTGGGATTGGCACCTCAAGGCCAATTGAAAATCGATTGGGTTCAAGCCCATATGCCCGTGTTAAATACCTTGCGGGAGGAATTTGAAAGAACCCTACCCTTTAAAGGAAAAAAAGTAACCATCTGTCTTCACCTGGAGGCTAAGACAGCTTATCTTGCCAAAGTTATTCAGGCCGGCGGGGCAGAAGTTACGGTAGTGGCAAGCAATCCTCTTTCCACCCA
>NZ_CEVWNY010000042.1:0-23687 GCF_982384815.1 Desulfitobacterium sp.
TTTTCTTTAACATAATCGTTCCCCCGCCGCATTTCGCAATGTGTATTATTTACGATAATGGCATCCGCCATTCGCAAAAGTGCGGAGACTTACTCCAATTTAGAATTCAGCCGAACATAAATGCTTTGCATTTTTTCGTCAATGGCAGTGATACTTTCCGCACACTCGGCAAGCTCCCGTTGCAAATCATTTTTTACCGGGACATCCGACTTATATTTGAGCCGATGTTCAAGACTTGCCCAAAAATCCATAGCAATGGTGCGAATTTGTACCTCTACCGGGACATTCCTTGTTCCCTCGGATAAAAACACAGGCACGGATACTACCAAATGCAAACTGCGGTAGCCGTTTGGTTTCGGGTTTTCTATATAGTCGGAACGCTTAATCAGCGTTATATCATCCTGCTTTAATAATAACTCCGCAATAGTGTAAATATCGCTTACGTAATAGCAAATAACGCGTATTCCCGCAATATCCGTAATATGCTCGGGCGCATGCTTCATATCCGGCGCAATGCCTTTCCGCAGCAGCTTTTCCCTGATACTTCGAGGCTGTTTTAATCTGCTCTCCATGTGATGAATGGGGTTGTGCGCAAACTTTACATGAAATTCGTCATCCAATATTTCAAGTTTTGCACTGACTTCTCGGATCGCAGCGCTGTAAACCTGCTGTATTACAACCATACTTTTTATAGTTTCTCGAATTTCATCTGCCGGGAGACTAAGAAGCTCGGCCCCAAACTTAAATTCATCAATATTGATTTTTGCTTTTCTCTCTACAATCAAGTTGTTCTACCGCCTTTCGTAGAAATATAGCTTCTTTTCCTTGCGTTTCATTGTATCTTCTCGAAGTTTAAATTACAGACCGCTTGGTCTATAATCGCCAGTATACCATAACCAGACCGGCCGGTCAATTCAAATACTTATTTCTGCAGCGCCTCCGCGGGCTCGGTGCGGATGAGTTTGAAGAGCAGTCGATTTTCATTCCTGATCGAAGTAAAAAAATCCGTGTTGAGGACTTTTCTCTTAACACGGATTTCATATTGTTTTTATTTTACAGAATGACGGCGATGAAGAGTAACTAGTGACCTAAACCTCAGATAAGCGAAGAACAAGTTCATCGATCACATCCCCATCGGTCCTGATTAATTGTTTGGTAAGCACTGCCATCTGCGGGTAGAAATAATGTGTTCTGGAATTTTGGATTTGCCCAGCGAACTGATCGAGCCAAACTAATAAATGCTTATCCAAAAAGGATCTCTGATCAACCAAAAGTTTCTTGACTTTTGCAAAGTTATCTTCTTCAAAACATTCCCTGGTCAATTTGGCTAGATGTGCCATGAAATCCAATTCCAAAGCAATATGGTCGTCTGCATCGTGGGGATAGTTGAACGGTAAAAAGTTATATTCTAAATAAGCCCGGCGCACGGCCAAAGTACTCTCTTGAAAAATGAGCCGTTCTTTTGTTCGATAAACTGATTCCCAAGGAGGCGCCGGTAATTTATTCGGACCGATCATTAAATAGGTATATTCAGTTTTCAACTTATCGGTTAACTCCTCTTGCTTGATTTGGAGCTCCTTCTTTACTCCATTTAAGAATTCTATGATAGAATCAAACTTAACATTTTCGCTTTCCATCAATTGGAGAGATTCTATCGTATGATCGGTTGTCACCGTTTTCAGGAGCTCTATACTGGGTTCGTTCCCGAAGATATACTGCAAAAGCTGATAAATATAATGCCTATTGGCGAGAATGATCGCAACTTCATCATTTTGTGTTTTCAATTTATACCACCCTTATCAGCGTTATCACCGAGAAAATCATTTTCTGTCATTGGGGAAGCAGGATATCTAATTTAATCCAACCCTTGAGATAATCATAACCGCGTAGAACATATATCGGCCCATAATCAGACCAATAAGAAGTGCCCCCGCAGCCAGCGGTAAAGAGAGTCCCGCTGAGATCGCTAAAGGATTTTCTGCAGCAGCTGCCGATTCCGATACCGCAATATTTCCCGGGGAAACTGCGCCGGCACTGCCTTTTATGGAAAAGAGCAGCCATCCTATGCCGGCCAGAATAAGGATCCATCTTACCGTCAGGACCAGGCTCATACCGCCAACTATACTGAGACTTTGCTGCGCTGCCAAGCCTGAGCCGGAACCAAGTTCAACATAGTAAACTATCATCGCTGCTATCTGGATGCCAATCGCCAGGCCTGCCAAGGTAACGGCAAACTTAGCCTTGCCGGCTGCTTCACTGCGGCCTAAAAGCAGGAAGAGTACCGCTCCCATAGCAATCGTCGTCGTATAAAATTCGATATAGGTGGCACTGTATTGCCAGGCAGGAATACTTGAGGAATAATAAACGGAGGCCATCATATACACATCAATTAAGCCAAAGACGGCGGCAAGGGCGGTCACTGCTTTAACTGCCTGCTTGGCCTCAGGTTTAAATAAAATCAACAAAGCGGCAATTACAGCTAATCCGGTAAATATTGCTGTAAACCAGATTTCCCGGCTCAACCAAGAACTTGCAAAATGCGCCAGGGCATTGTAGGCACGGAGAGGATGGCCTAAATGCAGAAGTGAAGCAAGTAGACCCAGGATAGCCAGTCCCCCTGCTGTAACTACGGGTAGTTTAAAGGTTCCCTCCTCATTCAGGAGCTTGGCAATAGCCACAAAAACAATGATCCCAATCGCCGCCTCAACAGCAATGGTAAATATCAACAATGCCATTTCTTCCACAGCTTACACCTCCGTTTCCTTATATTTAGGATCATGAGCACTGGCCTTCGGCTTAACCAATAAGGAGGGGTTGGTGATCTTCGACGGGGGTAAAATAGGTAATTCTTTGACTAATCCAGTGCCGTACTTGGCGGCAAGCTGATCCAAATCCCCGAAATCCAAGATGCGCATGATACAGGCATCTACACAGGCCGGATTTTCGCCGACATCACGAAGATCCTTACAACTGTCACATTTTCTTACTATTCCGCTTTCTTCAATAAACTGGGGATTCCCATAGGGACAATTCCAGATACAATATTTGCAGCCTATGCATTTCTTGTCATCATGCTGTACCGTTCCGTCTTCCGCAATATACATAGCACCGGTGGGACATCCCTCCACACATTTCGGTTTTTCGCAGTGATTACAGGTACCGGAATAATGATAGAATCCCGGTTTGGGAAACTTACCGCTTTCAAAACTTCTTACATGACGAAACAAAATTCCCACATCCAAATTGTTTTTATCCTTACAGGCAATTTGGCAGGCACGGCAGCCAATGCAAGAGGTCATATCAAAGTAAAATCCTTTTCTTGCCATTTTGCTTCTCCCTTCTTCTTTCGAAATTATTGCTAAAAAATGGTCTTGATCGGCTCATGCTCGTGCTTTGGCAAAGGTTTGCCGGTGTACTTCTCCATATTTACCAAAGTGGAATTATAAGCATCCACAGCCTGACCGACTGCCGCCGAGGAGGTAAGGGTATTGTCATGTCCGCCTCTGTCGATCCCCGTCTCAGGATCTATATCCACCCATGCACCATGGGGCAGGCCTAAAGTTCCGGGTATCAGCCTTTCTGTTACACAGGCCCGGCGGATGGTCTTCCCGTAAGCACTGGTTAGTAAAACGGTATCTCCATCTACAAATCCTTTTTCCATAGCATCTTGGGAGCTGATATAGACCGGATTTTGAAAAGCTTCCCGCAACCAGGGAACCTGGTTCATTGTAGAGTGCTGCCGGCCCATGTAATGGGGATTAATAACCTGATAAGGGTATTCACCTTTGACCTTGTTTTTAAAATCACTGAAAGTTGCTTCATATCCTTGCAGTGGAACAATGTAAGTGGGATACGGTTTAATAACGCTATAACCCATTGCATTAAATACCTCGGCAAGTTTCTTGCTGTAAATCTCAATTTTGCCGCTTTCCGTAGTCGGTATAGGATTGGCTGCCGGGTCATCTCTGAACTCTTTCATCGGTATATAGACGTACGCATCATCCGGCTTTCTGGGCACTTGATAGCAGCCTCTTTCTTTCAGTTCTTTAACGGTTAGCCTGCCAACCTGAGGTTGAAGGAGCGAATCATCGCCTATCTTTTCACAATACTTCTTCAGATTTTCCAAACCATATTCGTTAATGTCTTCTTGGGTAATCGTAACCATCGGTTCGATCCCGCCCTTTTCGTTACACACTCTTGATTCATGCATATGAACGAATTCCTGCTCTATACGGGGAATGGGGAACAGATCCTCATCCTTAAATCCAAGGCGCTTCGCAACCTCTTTGACGATCCATTGATCATCCTTCGCTTCAAAAATCGGCTCCATTATCTGAAAGTAGTAGAATACCGCTTCCTTATTGTGGTACCAAAACTCTGCCTGCCCGCCCGGTCTTTCCCAGGGAGTAATTGCCGGCAGAACAATGTCCGCATATTGGGCTGTCGGCGTGAAATTAATATCCTGACGTATAATCGTGTCGACAGTGCCTTCTCTCAGCGCTTTAATGGCTTGATTAACATTCGGATTGCAATTAACAACGTTGTCAAAACTACTGATCAGCATTTTAATTTCAATTTTTCGTTGTTTGGGCGGTGTAAGCTCATCAAACAAACCATTACCGAAGTCTTTCCATTCGCCTTTGAGCAGAGCGTTGTTCCACATTTCCTTGCATTCAACCACAGGAATATCCTCATGCTTAATCGGACTGCCGTTGCGGGGATCCGCAAACTCGCCGCTGTGAGCTGAATATAAGTCATACCAGTCTTTACCACTCATAGCAATATCCGGCCCGCCGTTAAATCCTCTGATAAAGTTGCCGATGCCGGTCATATGCCCTGATTTGCCGATATGCCCGGTCATAGCCCCTATGGTCATAAACAGCTGGGGCAAACTATCGGTATTAAAGGTACGGGATGGTGCATAACCGGTAATCAAGGCAACTTTTCGTTCTTTGCCAATCATCAGGGCAAACTGTTTGATCACATTAGGATCCACCCCGCAAATTTCATAAGCCCATTCAGGATTCTTGGGTATCCCGTCATACGTGCCTAAAATATAGTCTTTGAAGTTTTCTTTCGGATCAACTCCCTCAGGTAAATGATCAGCATCGAACCCAATCGTGCACCGTTCCAGGAAGTCCCAGTCAATTAACGGGTTGGTTACAGGGTCGTCTTCAGTTATGAGCGTATAGGCTATAGCAAAAAGCATGGCCATGTCGGTGCCGGGCCGGATGGGAATCCACTCCGCATCCATTGTGTTATAGGTATCGTTGAACATGGGATCGATCCCAATAAATTTCGCGCCGGCCTCCTTGACTGATTTTAACCAATAGGTGGGATTCCCGCCGGAACTCCAGGCCGGGTTTACTCCCCATAGCACAACGAGATCGGAATTGCGCAGATCAAAACGGTCACTGCATGTTGATATTGCATCATAGCCGGAGCCAATAAACCTTGCGCCGTTTTGCCAAGTGCCATAGGAAGCCGTCATATATTGAACGGTGCATCCGCCCATCAAATTCATCAGGTTAATGACATCTGTTTTCATGGAATCCGTAGCTAAAACCGATGTACACCCATAGTTATCAACAATGCGTTTGATTTCCGCGGCTACATAATCCAGCGCTTCGTCCCAGGAAATCCGTACCCATTCATCACGACCGCGCAAAGATTTATCGCCGCCGCCATTGGGCTCCCAATGCTTACGCTTCATGGGGTATTTAAGTCTGTCCGCACCTAAGATGTGTTTCCGTTGAGAACGCCCTCTTAGACATCCTCTCTGCTGCGGAAAGTCCGGGCTGTCGGGATGACTGTCGTCTGTTTTTTGCCTTACGACAATTCCATCAACAACTAAAGCTTTATTGACACATCGACCACCACAATCAACCCAGCAAGCGGCGGGAATCCATTTGCCCTTGTCCGCAGTCGCAGCTGTAGTTGTTCCTTCAGCCAGAGTTGCTAAACTGTTGCCGCAACCAACCAAGCTGAGGCTTGCAGCAGTTGCGGTGCTGGCTTTTATAAAATTTCTACGGCTGATCTGCTTTTCAGAAACTTTTTGAATAAAACCCATACCTTTTCTCTCCTTCTTTCATGAATTTTCGGATTTAATCAACTCACAATTATTTATTGCAACTTTCATGCCAGCATCCTAATTTGTATAAAATTCGGGTCTATTCGATCCTACAAGGTGCCTTTTTCTCTGGATTTTAAAGATATCTGTTATTTTTATAATGTTAATAAATCATTTTGATTGTCATACCCACCTATAAAGCCCCTATAGTGAATGAGTTTTCATTCACTATAGGGGCTTTCCTTAGAGATCAAGCAGTACTCAAATTTAATGCATGCATGAATTTTAACGCATCAAAAGTATTCGGTTGTTTTATTCGGGTCTCTTAATATTAAAATGACGCATTTTCTGTTGAAGATTTTGCCTTAGTAACCCAAATTCCGCGGCCGTTTTTGACACATTCCAATTATTCTTCTGTAATGCATCCAGAATAACCTGTTTTTGAATAGTCCACATTATTTCTTTTAATGTCCCCGCATTTTCGCCAATATTGGGGATTTCGTTTTTTCGTGATAATAGTCTTTGTTTATGATGAGGCGGAATATGCTTCATTTTTATCTGTTCATCGTTACTGACGATAAAGCTGAATGCGCTTTCTATGACGCTACGTAATTCTCTTACATTGCCTGGCCAGTAATAATTTTGAAAGACCTCGGACACTTCTTCGGCTAATTCTTTGATTTTAACTCCGTATTTTTTATTGAATTCTTTAATAAAATGATGGGCTAAAATCGGAATGTCCAGATCTCTTTCCCGCAAGGGAGGTATGTTGATCGCAATCGTTGCCAGCCGGTACAGCAAGTCAGGCCGAACTATGCTCTCCTTGGACTGATTAAACAGGTCTTGGTTAGACGAGCTGATGATTCGGCAGTTAATCTTGATTTCCTTATCACTGCCAATCCTACGTACCCTCTTTTCTTGGAGAGCACGCAATAATTTGGGCTGTAAATTCATCGACATGGAATTAATCTCATCCAAAAAAATCGTACCGTCTTCGGCCTGTTCGAACAACCCCGGATGATCAGTTGCCCCAGTGAACGCCCCTTTTACTGTTCCGAATAATAAGGCTTCCATAAGGCTATCCGGAATTGCCGCACAGTTTATGGGAACGAACGGCCCTTGATTAAAGGAACTCGCATTATGAATCCCCTGAGCAATCAGTTCTTTACCCGCACCGGTTTCTCCGATTATTAAAACAGGCAAATCGTTGGCGGCAACCTTACGTGATATTTCGAGAAGTTCAACCATTTTGGGACTGGACCCTATGATGTCATCCAGAAAATTTCTTGCGCCATTCCCTCCATTTCCGTTTGCGTCAAGAACATGTTGCTTTTTGACCTCTAATGTTCGTATTATAAATTTCTCGATTTGTTTCACATCACGTCCGATACTATAAATTGCCGCAAGCTTTCCTTTATAAAAAAAGGGGAATGTGCTAACGATCAGATTGATTCTTTTGCCATTAGGCAAAACGTAATTGAAATTCTCTTCACGGAGCGGGTTGTTAGTACATTTCACCCTGTTTTCAAAGGATTGAAAGTTATGTTCTTTAAACAGGGAGTATATATCATTTTCTTTTCTGCCCAAAACAATTTCATGATTAAGTTCATCCATTTCCTCTACTACTTTGTTAAATAATATGATTTCATCATTTTCATTAATAGCGAAAATTCCTTCATGACTATGATCAATAACTTCTTTTAAAAGTGCATTCTCGAACTCGAGAGCCTCAATCCTTTCATCTCTAGGATCTACCATTTTAAAATCACTCCTTTGCATAGAATGCCTAATACAAAAATAATATAAAATTATTAAGATAACAACCCAAAATAAGTATTTGAATCAATATGGCCCTAAAATAGCCCAAAAAATATTTTTATTTTCTCAGAAAAGAATAATTTACGGAAAAACTGCTGCTCTTGTAAATAAATCAGAAGTGGCTTAAGCTGTTGTTGATAAAAACATACTTAGGTGGCGATACAAAATCAAAGAGTATCATTTATCCAGGCCGAAATAAACAGGATCCGAACAAAAAGCAGATGGCCTTGTCTCAACTTTCGTTGATTCAAGACCATCTGCTTCCTTTATTTTTCCCCAAGAAGGTTCTGAAAAAATCACTACTTACCCTATATCGTTTGGGGTAGCTTTGCTCAATTCCTCCGCTGCTTCATGTTCCATTCCAATTTATCAACCAATATCGTTCCGAGTAGCCCTCAGCAGATCATCCTGACTCTCGTGCTTCATTACCAACCTTGAACGGCCGGGCACACTTCTCTCATCAAACCCAAGGACCACTTCATGGGCCTCATCGAATAGTGGGGTCAGATCCCCCCGCTGCCTATTGAGCTCGATCGCCTTTTGTGCGTCGTAGGGGAAGAGTTTTATCTTGTTCGCGCCGGGCTTGAATACGTACGACGGCCTGGCCTCCGCCCCGCTGGGCATCCCCTCCAGAGCATCAAGCTCCCCATACTTGGCACGCAGCTCCTCGATCGGCCCAAAGTCAAAGGCACGTATGGGGCAAGAAATGGCACACATCGGCTGCTTCCCCTGGTCAAGACGATCGACGCACATCGTACACTTGCTCATCTTGGTGCCGGGCACGTCGTCGGCAAACTTCGGAGCTCCGTAAGGGCATGCATCATAGCACGTGCGGCAGCCCCGGCACTTCGATTGATCGACAAGAACCGCTCCGTACTTTTCTTCCTTAAAGATCGCGCCGTTCGGGCAAGCTTTTAGGCAAAGAGGGTTCTCGCAGTGCCCGCATGAGAAAGCCAGCGTCCGGATGCGGACATCGGGAAAACTACCCGTCTCCCACTCGTAAACCGTCATCCACTTCTCGGGGCCCGGGGATATCTCGTTCCAGTCCTTGCATGCCACGCTGCAGGCTTGGCATGCATAGCACCGACTTTGATCAAAAAAGAATCCATATTGCGTCATCATTTCTCACCTCCGATTTTCTGAACTTCCACCAGCCCGGCCGTGAACAAGGCACCGACGATGTGAGGGGCATGGGTATCGCCGATCAAAAGATTACAGGCACCGCGGGTATCAATGCCATAAGGCATAAGGTCGGAAGTTTCCTCGCTGGGCGTATACCAGGCGCCATGATGGATGGCGGCTGTTCCAGGCGCTGTTCTGGAAGTTACATAGGCCGGCATATGAATTTCGCCGAATTCGTTGAAGACCCTCACCACTTCGCCATCTTCTATGCCGCGCCGCTTGGCGTCGACGTGACTAACCCAAACCGCATGACGATAACACTCATCTCTGAGAATAGGGTTATTGTCGTTGCATGAGTGCTGCCGATAGGTCGACACCGGGGTCACCAAGGACAGCGGGTATTGCTCTGTTTTCGGATGATAGAAGCTGTCGTTTGCCGGTCCGTCCATATAAGAAGGCTCCCAGCAAGGCATCGGATCGATTTTTCCGCGATAGCGCGTTTGCGTCATGTCGTTTTGCTCGACATACCAGGAAGAGAATTCGGCCTTCCCGGAAGGCGTCTCGAACAGGTTCTCCCCCGCTTCCACCTTGTTCTTATAGGGGTAAAACGGCGTGTCGATGGGAATACGGACCACCGGCTCCTTCAGAAACTCCTCCCATGGCTTCGGTTTGACCCCCCAATATTCGAGCAAGCCATAGCTGTCCAAGGCCCATTCTTCATAGGCCTCCTGGTACAATGCCTTGACAGCATCGTCGAATTTTTCATAAGGAACATCGGCTAACCGTGGATTGTATTGCTCGACAATACCCAGCTTTTTCGCGATCTGGACATACACCCACAGCTTTGAGCGTACCTCGCCAGGGGGGTCGCAGACTTTGTCGCAGAACAGAAAGTAATTCCTCATGCCGTTGGGGCCGCTTAGGAACCTCTCATTCCCGTTCATAAGATGAGCGGTGGTTTCAAACATGTCGACAGCACCCGGGAGCACGATGTCCAAAAACTCTAAAGTCGGTTGGTTCTTATGCCACTGCCATCCCCAATTGAATTCGTTGGCGGCCATAGCCTCCATGCGTTTGTTGGTGTGGTGGTGGTTGTTGACGTAGTTGTCTTCCACGATGCACATATGGATGTTCGGAAGAGGGGCGCCGGGAGGCGAGCCGATGGATTGACGATATTCCTCTTCGGTGATCTCCCCTTTGTCGAATTTACGGCGGCCAAGGATTGCTTCGGCGTTCTTCTGGATGTTATGCGTGACCGGGGGATCGTACGTTGCCGGGGCCTTCTCCCAATTCACCGCAGGCATAGGCAGCCTTGGCTGCGTTATCAAGCTGCACCCTGTCTCGCATCCTCCCGGTATGCTGAGATTGCCGGTCATTACCTGCAGGAGCATCGCCGCAGACGCGGAATATTCCCCGAGATGGCGTTTGGCGGGAGCGTAATAGAACTGGAAATGAACCGGCTTGCTTTCAGCATACAACCGCGCAAAACCATAGATCGTTTCAGCGGGAACCGCCGTAATCGACTCAGCCCATTCCGGAGTTTTTGGCTGCCCGTCAGTCTCGCCGAGGATGAAAGCCCGGTATTTCTCGAAACCAACAGGCTCGGCCCATTTCTCTACGTATTCATGATCGTAAAGATCCTCGTTGTACAGAACATAGGTTATGGCCATGAGCATGGCAACATCGGTTCCAGGCCGAATTGGAATCCATTGGTCGGCAAGCACTTCTGCGCTTGCCGTGTAGCGGGGATCCACGACGACCACCTTGCACCCGCGCTCACGCGCCAATTTCATATAGTAGGAAACAGGCCCGAACCAGCCAACCATCGGATCAATGCCCCATAGCACGATCACTTTCGAGTTGAACAGATCGGGTGCCTCAAAGCCAACGCAGATGTCGCTCTCGCCTGTGACCAGGGCTTTGATCATGTCGAATCCCAAATGGAATTTCTCGCCGGGCGTAGAACCTGAGCATGAGCTGTCACCCCAGGCCTTCACCCCGGCCCCAAACCATGGAGCCAAAACGAAACCACACAATTCGAAGCAATCATCCTCGGTGTGGGTCAGGAAATAAGGTCCGTACTTCTCTTTGAACTCGATAAGCTTATCAGCAATCGTATCGATCGCCTCTTCCCAGGAGATTCGCTCAAAATGTCCTTTCCCGTGTCCTTTTTCTCCGACACGCTTCATAGGGTAAAGGATTCGCGAAGGCGCGTTGATTTCTTCCTTCCAGCCATGCCCCATCGGACAGGCCCGCATCTGGACCATGCCTTGCCATTGCGCCTCTTCCCCTACATCTTCGCGAACAGAACCTGGATTTACGGTATCATCCGGTGTTATGGAAATCAGCTTTCCATCCTTTACCTGACAACGGAGTATACAGCACGAATCCCAGCAACCATTTTGCATACAGCAGGTAAACTTATCTTCAGTACCCTCGTGCCTGCGGCTGAGTTCATTAACGATTTCTTCTCTCCGCATATCCTTGACGCCTCCTCACTTTTTTTCATCGTTTTTGATCCGACATCCCCTACGGGTATTTTCACCTTGATGCTGCTCCAAAAAGTCTTTCAAGACCTTTTCTTTGCTCATTCCGATTATTCTCCTCCCTTTTCTTCTTTTTTCAAATCTGTTTCAACTTTACGCAAATCGCTTTTGCACTGCTTGCATAAGCCGGCACTCGGCGGATTAACCATGCCGCATTGAGGGCATTTTTTGGGCTTGCTTGTCGTTGGTGGCCTGAAACACATAGCCTACTCCCCTTTCAACTTTACTTTAAATGTATTTTTTCTTTTAGCAGGTGGACTGTTTTTCAGGCGCCCTGGTTTTGATCAGGAAGCACAGCAACCCTCCTAGCAACGCTAAGATAGCGATGGGAATCGAACACGCGTCCCAGCTATTATATATTTCAACCAGATACCCCACCACAATCGGCCCCAGCGTCATGCCGACGTTTTGGCCTAAGGTCACGACCGCGATGATCATAGAGGCATAGGATGCTTTGGGAATTGTATCGGGGCCAATCGTATATAAGCTCGTGGGAACAAGACAGCAGAGAAAACCGACAAGGATCATCAGGAACGTCGCTGAACCCACACTGGTAACCTTGAAGGCGAAAAAGTAACAGGCAGCAAGGGCAAGCATGGTAAAAGCCGGCAACAGCTTCCTTCTTGAGATGCCGATTTTATCCATAACCAGCCCGGCAACCAGAGTCCCCGGTACGCCGGCGATAGCGTTCCAGCTCACCGCCAGATTGGCCGAGGCCTGACTGATATTGACATCTTCGACCAGATAGGTCGGCAAGTAGGTTGTAATGCCGTAATACCCTATGTTAAAGCCGATAAAGGTCAAGGAGACAAACCAGAGGGAAGGGTTTTTCAGCAATACGGCATAATCGATTTTTTCCGCCGGCCGACCCGTCTGCTCTCCTTCAAAAGCGGGTTCATCCTCTTTCTTCGGAATCAAGAAATAAGCCGCGAAAATGCTGATAATACTCATAATATTGCCGAACCACCATACTCCCTGCCATTGGAAGGCTTTGGTAATCGGAACGGCAGCATTCATCATCGTAAAGACCGCCAATGTGAAAAGTGCCATGATGATACCATTGGGAACTCCTCTTTTTTCAGGAGGAAAAAAGGTGGAAATGATGGCCAGCGAAACAACGCTGACAAGGCCGAGACCTACTCCCTCCAACGACCGGCCGATCATCATAACACCAAAAGACGTGGCAAACGTTCCGACCAGAGAACCAATAAAGGTCACGGCGGCGGTTAAGACCGTTGCCCACCTACACCCCAGCTTTATTACCACAAAGCCGGTAGGGATAGCTAAAATAAGCCCAAGCAGACTCATAATCGACATCAGCCAGCCTGCTTGAGAGACTGTCAGATGGAGGGCTTCCGATAGATCGATCAGGATGGGCGGCACCTTGTATTGGCAGGCAGCGTTGACAAAGTAAATAACACCGCCACCCAAAAATGCCAACCAGGCTTTGCGAGGGTTATAAGTATTTTTATTCATACGCGACTCCCTTTCTTTTTCTACCTGCATCATTTAAAAAAACCGGATACCCGGAAACCAATTCATCCCATCACCTGCCTTTCCGCAGCCAGGAGCGGGGCGCCCCGTCCCTTGCCCTTATTTTCCTTTCTCTTCTAAAAGCTAGTGCAAAAACTATGCCACCTGTTTTTATGGTCACCGGAAAGAGAAAAAACCCACTATCCCAAGGGGATTTTCCTCTTTGCGTACGTCCTATTGGGCAGTTTGGACGGTAAACGAATGAATATTTTTCTTTCATGAATATTTTTGACCGACCTTGATAACCAGTGAATCATATATTATAGTTATTGTGAATTAACAGACAATGGAGGTGTCGTTATGATCCATACATTGGAGCAGCTTGAAAGACAAAACGCTCTGCTCTGCGCTATCCTTGATGAATTGGAAGAAGGTATTTACGCTATTGATGAAAACGAGACTATTGTTCTGTATAATCGGGCCATGGAGCGCAATGAGCATATGGAGCGCAAGAACGTCATCGGGCGCAAGGAAACTGAGGTTTACAACAGGCTGGACGGCGGAGCCTTCAACCGGTCCTTTGCTCAAAAGATTTTCAAAGACAGAAAAGCAATCTCCTCCTATTTTGGCTGGGACATGCCCGGCAACAAGCGAATGGATAGCATCATAAATGCCTATCCGTTCTTTTATAAGGAGAAATTCGCCGGTATGTATATGATTGGTTTAAGCATGGATTATCTGAACAAGCAAATCAACCGATTCAGAGAACAACAAAAATATGTCCTATCCTACTCCCCCAGGCGCCGACCCGGCAACGGCCTCCACTATACTCTGGATGATATTGTAACCCGAAACTCCGGCATGCAGGAGGCCATAAACCTTGCCAGAAGATTTGCCACCTCCGATTCACCGTTTATGATCATCGGCGCTACCGGCACCGGTAAAGAACTTTTTGCTCAGGGCATCCATTATGCCGGAACTCATTCTAACGGTCCCTTTGTCCCCATCAACTGTGCGGCCATACCGGAAAATTTATTCGAAAGCATCCTCTTTGGCACGGTGAAGGGGGCATTTACCGGGGCCTCCGAAATGCCCGGCCTTTTTGAGCAGGCGGAAAACGGCACCTTATTTTTGGATGAGATCAACTCCATGCCCGCCTTCCTGCAGGCGAAGCTTCTGCGCGTCATCCAGGAAAAAAAAGTTCGCCGTCTCGGCAGTTCCCAGGAGAGGGCTACCAATTGCCGTATTCTCAGCGCCAGCAATATTGATCCGTTTGCGACCCAAAATTCTGTTAATAATTTTCGTTCGGATCTTTTTTTTCGTTTAGCTACGATTGCAATTAAGCTGCCTCCCCTTAAGGATCGGCCCGAAGATATCCTGCCTCTGACTGAGCACTTTATTGAGTGCTATAATGCGAAAAACAACACCTGCGTCCGGGGGCTTTCCCCGGAGACCCAAGCCGCTTTTCTCCAATACAAATGGCCGGGCAACGTCAGAGAGTTGAGGATTTTCATCGAAAGCGCCATGAATTTCATTGGTGAAAACGATACCATGCTCAATATGACCCACATCCCCTCCTATTATCGCGAGCATCTCCAGCAGCCGCGCAAATCGACTTATATCCTCCCCGAACCCGGCTCGACCCTGCGGGAGACCCTAAAGAAGCTGGAAAGGGAGATTATCTTGGAAACCTTGGAAAGCAATCAATGGAACATCACTAAATCCGCTCAAGTCTTGGGGATATTGCGCCAAAATCTCAACCATAAGATCAAGGAGTTCGATCTATCACGATTGCCAAAATAAAGAGCGGGGCTTTCTCCTTATGTGTACTCACTTCGGCTTCCAAGAACTTTTTGCGTGATTCCGATCTGTCAACGGATTGACCCAAGGAGGAAAATAATTATATTATCCTGGGTTTTTCGTTCTTTGGCACAAGAATTGCAAAAGATAAAGGTCAGGGAGGCGAAGTATTTATGGGTTATACGGAAAGAATCGATCGGCAGTTATTCAATAAGAAGCAGCAATCCTTTAAGAAGCGGCAATCCTTTTATTCCTTTGAAGATATTATTGGCACAAGTCCAGCTCTAAAACAATCAATCAGCTTCGCCCAACGGGTCGCCGATTCAGGGCACTCTATCTTATTAAACGGCGAAAGCGGTACAGGCAAAGAGCTATTTGCTCAGGCCATCCATAACCATGCTTGCCCGGAAGGCCCTTTTGTGGCTATCAATTGTGCCGCCATTCCCAGGAGTTTAATCGAAAGCGAATTGTTCGGCTATGAAGGAGGCGCTTTCACCGGAGCCAATAAAAACGGCCAACCGGGTAAAATCGAGGCCGCTAACGGGGGCACTTTGTTTCTGGATGAAATCGGCGATATGCCCTTGGAGGTCCAACCGGTTTTATTGCGGGTGCTGGAAGATAAAAAGATCGTCAGGATCAGCAGCTACAAAGATATTCCGGTAAACTTTCGCCTGATTACGGCCACAAATCGGAATCTCCTCCAGATGGTCAAGGAAAAAAAGTTTCGCAATGACCTTTTTTATCGTTTGTCCGTCTTTAAAGTCCACATTCTTCCACTCAGAGACCGCACCGGGGACATCCTTCCCCTTGCTCATTATTTTATTGAACAAATCTGCAGCCAAATACACCGCCCTATCCCCAGGCTGACTGCGGAAGCCTGCGCGGCACTTTTAGACTATTCATGGCCCGGCAATATCAGGCAGTTAAAGAACTCTATGCTCCATGCCGTTTATATGGCGGAAACGGGGGTCATAAAGGTTGGCGATCTCCCGGATGAAATCAAAGAGCATGGCTCCCTCCACGATAGCGCAAACATGTTTTCGTTGGAGGAAATGGAGAAAAGAACTATAACCCAGGCCTTGTCTCAAGGTTACAATAAAGATGAAGCAGCTCACATGCTGGGCATATCCAAAACAACATTGTATAGGAAAATCAAAGAATACGGTATTGTGCTGCCCTGAGCGTCAACTCATGAGCTGGAAAATAAGAAAGACGGCTTCCGGCAATGTGCCGCCCGAAGCCGTCTTTTTAAAAGAAAATAACGGAAGAGACTTTACGACCGTCCCCTTATTTTTGCTTACCAGGTGTTTGAAGGATACTCCTTTAGACGGTGACATGCTTAGCCTATTTTGTCGGCGCCTCTTCTTTCAGGAAAGCAGGTATGATCAGATTCAGAATGGCGATCAGGATGGCGGAAACGAAGAAACCGGCTGTGTAGGTGCCGGCCATGTCCTTGAAAGCGCCTACGATAAGCGGGAATAAGCTGCCCCCGATGAGGAAGCCGCAGGCCAGAATAAAGCCGTTGGCCGTACCGACATTTCTGGTGCCGACTTCATCAGCCGCCCAAATGTAGACCTGGGGAGAACCGATATAAGAAGCAAACCCGCCAATAGGCAGTAAAATAGCCATAAGGAGATAATGCCCGGTGGAAACGGCGTAGACCAGTAAAAAAAAGGCTAGGGTCATCAGGGCTCCCGCTACCAATACCAATGGTTTTCTTCTTCCCATCTTATCGGAAACCGTACCGGAGGCGACTGCACCAAGGATTCCGGCAAAGGGCCACAGGGCGGCGATCAAACCGCCGATACTGGCCGACCATCCCTGTTCCACCAGAATCGTCGGAACCCAATACAAGGCGACACTATAACTACCGATATACCCGATAATATAGCAAGCAGGAATAATGACATTTTTTCTGAAAATGATTTTAAAGAAACTGTCCCCGGAGGCTGATTCCGGGTTCTTTTTCATGGCTTCTTTTTCCACATTGAAGCTGGGATGATCTTTTAACTTAAAAAAACAAAGAATACAAACCGCCGCAACGACTATGGAACCGACAATATTCCCTGTGCGCCAGCCAAGGGCTGTCATGAGAAAACCAAAAACATATAGGCCGAACATGGCGCCGAGGCCGTCGGAAGAAAGCAGGCAGCCTATGCCGAGACCTTTCTTATCTGAGTCGTCAAACCACCGAATAGCCAAGGCCATGGTGCCCGCATAAATGGGTGTAACCCCTAGGCCGATAATGATCCGGCTGCCGAGCATGACACCATAATTCGGGGAAAGTGCAAAAATTAGTTCGCCGACAGCTAAGATCAGTAGAGACAAGGTGATGGCTTTGGCCGGACTCCATTTATCAACCAAAACCCCGCCAAATAAAACAACGACGCCGGATATGAGGGCGGTAAGCGAAGAGAGCAGCGAGGCTTGGGTATAATTGATATTCATGTCGACCATGATCTCCGTGAGTGCCGGAGAATATGCCGCATAAGGAAGATTGAGCACAACGCTGGTCAGAATCACTAAGCCAAGAGCCACCCATTTTCCGCTAGCCTTTACATTGCTTACTTCAAGAGCATTTCTTTTCATGAATTCAGTTTCCTCCTTTAATATCCGTATATTTGCCAGAAGATTACCCTATCCCCCTTTGTACTTATTTTCTTAAACTAAATGCAAATAATGTGCCATAGAAGGATATACTTCGGATAAGGAAAAAACCGACCGTTTACAAGGCTTAAGGCAAAGATCCAGACTCCCTCTCTCCTTCTTAATTCTAAAAAAATCGAATGAATTATTTTCACTGAAAAAATTGCATTCATTCATTTCCGGTTTTTTATCTTTTTTATGCCCAAATTGGGCAAAATTCCAGTCTAAATTGGCCTTCTCCGGGAACCAAAAGATGGCACGAATTTTGCAAAACTAACTACTTGACTCATATCTTTAAAAATTACTACTAAAAAAAGAGGAGGTTAAGTAATTGGTTGACCAAACAAAGCAAATTTATCGGCAAGAGCCACTCGTTACTAAAGCAGGGGAAAAGGTTGTCCCTACCCTCTGCTCAGTTAATTGCGAAAACAAATGCCGCCATTTGGTGCATGTCAAGGATGGCAAAATTGTACGCATCACGCCGGGGGAAATCCGCGGGGTACCGGGTTGGGCCAATGTATGCTTACGCGGGAATTCCTTGCCGTTCCGCGCTCAAAGCAATGACCGGGTAAAATACCCTATGAAAAGAGTAGGAGCCCGCGGCGAGGGTAAATTTGAACGGATTTCCTGGGATGAAGCCTTTGAGCTTCTTGCCCGGAAGTTCCGGGAAATTCAAGGGAAGTACGGACCCAAGTCCGCGGGGTTCGTGTATATGACCGGCAACCAAACCAAACTAGCCTGGGAGTCTATCGAACGCTTTTCCAAATGCTGCGGCGGTACGATCTTCACGCTGGAAGCTCTGATGTCCGACCATGGCGCCAGTATGGGCGATGAGCTGGTTTACGGCAAAATGCGCGGGGGCAATGATGTCCGGGATTATATTAATTCCAAGCTCTTGATTCTCTGGGGCAAAAATTTGGCGGCGACCCAGCTTCAGGATATGCGCTGGATCTTTAAAGCCAAGGAAGCCGGCTGTAAGGTGATCTCGATCGATCCACGCCATACGCAGACCGCCGCCATTGCCGATCAATGGATCCCGATCCGCCCGGCAACAGATAGTGCTCTGGCCCTCGGTATGATCCGGGTGATTGTGGGTAAGGAGCTTCATGATAAGGAGTGGCTGAAAAAGTACAGCTGTGCTCCGTTGCTTATTAACGAGAGTACCGGAAAGTACCTTCGCCTGAATGGGCAGTATGCGGTTTGGGATACAAACTCCTCCGCCGCCCGGCCTAAAGATACGGAAGGAGTCTCCCCGGCCTTGTCGGGTACGTTTACGGTCAACGGTTTAAAATGCCGCACGGCTTTTGATCATCTTATGGATCAGGTCAATGACTACACCCTGGCGAAAACTTCCTCAATCACGGGGGTGCCGGAAGATATCATTGAACAGCTGGCCGTGGAATACGCTACCGCCAAACCGGCGGCCATCCTTAATTCTCAGGGCACACAGCGTATTTGGAATTCTTTCACACCCTTCCGAGCCACTGCCACCCTCGGCGCCATCTGCGGGAACATCGGCAAATCCGGCGGCGGCGTTTCCCACGGTGTAGGTTGGGGGGAAGGCGGTTTGGGCGACGGCACCGCAACTGAAGATGAGCCTTGGGATTTTACCGACTGGAACGACGCGGTTCCTGAGGCCAACTGGCAGCATGGAAGCAAGCTCTACGAACAAATTGAAACAGAAAAACCCTATCCGATCAAATTGGCTTGGGTCGCCACCTTTAATTGGTTAAATCAGGGACCGGACGCCAACCGGGTGATCAAGAATGTTTTCCCTAAATTAGATTTCATTGTTTACGTAGATCCTTATATGACGTGGACGTCAAAATATGCGGATTTGCTGCTGCCCTGCACTACTTTTTATGAAAACTGGGATCTGTTTGTCAAGCTGCCCTGGATATTCCTTCAGCAGCCGATCATCGAGCCGGTCGGGGAAAGCAAATCCGATACCCAAATCTTCACCGGACTGGCGAAGCACTTGGGCTTGGAAAAATACTGGACCCGCACCGATAAAGAATGGGTTCATGATCTGCTGAATACCCCCAAAATGCGGGAGCTGGGCTTTAACTGGAAGGATTTTGTCCGGGAAGGCCAGTGGGCATCCAATAAAACAAACTTCATCCCGCCCATTGACTGGGAAGAGGGCAAAGGGTATTTGACTCCCACCGAGCGGTTTGAATTCTACAGTGAAAAGCTGGTGGAAGTGGGCCATCAGATTCCAAAATGGACCCCGCCCCACGATGATCCTAATGGGCCACTCGCCAAAAAGTATCCTTTAGTATGCATTCAATTTCACGATCTCTACACCGTTCACTCCCAGCATACCCCCAATTCCCCGATCAAGGTAGTCCGCAAGGAGGCGTGGATAGAGATCAATCCTGTCGACGCCCAAAAACGGGGCATTAAGCATCAGGATACGGTCCGGGTCTTTAACGACCGGGGCGAATGCAAGCTGAAGGCCTTTGTCACGGAAGGAATCTACCCCGGGGTCACGGCGATCCCGAATGGTTGGACCCCCGATTATTATGTATCCGGACATCTGAATAACCTGACCTATCATGAGATCAATCCCATCGAAGAAGAGCATATCAGCGAATCCAATACGACCTTCTATGATATTTTGGTTGAAATCGAAAAGGCTTAAGGAGATGGAATAATGACTGTGAAACGCTATGGCATGGTGATCGACTTGCGGCGTTGTTTTGGCTGCCAAACCTGTACGGTAGGTTGTTACGTCTGGAATTCCCTGCCGAAGGAGATCATTTGGACCCATGTGGAATCTCCGGGTAGTAAAAATGTGTTTCAGCCCACCGGAAAATTCCCTAATGTCAATCTTTCATTTTTGCCGCTTCTTTGCAACCATTGCGAAGACCCCGCTTGTGTAAAGAACTGCCCTTCCAAAGCCATGCATAAACGCGAAGACGGTATTGTGCTGGTGGATCAGGATCGCTGTGTGGGATGCGGCTATTGCGAATGGTCCTGCCCTTACGGAGCCCCCGTGCTGGATCCTGTCAAAAAGGTCATGAGCAAATGCACCCTTTGTGTCGATCGTGTTGAGGCGGGCAGCATTCCCTACTGCGTTGCTGATTGCCCAGGTAAGGCCCGGGTTTTCGGGGATTTGAACGACCCTGACAGTGAAGTATCCAAACTGGTCGCCAGTCGGAAGGGACGCCCACTTTGCCCTGAAAACGGTACCGGGCCGTCCATCTATTACGTTGGACCTTGAGGAGGGAGAAAGCATGAAAAAAATACCTGTTTCCTTACTTGTTTTCACTATTTTGAGCGGTTTGAGCGCCGGGACCTATATTTGCCTAAATCTGATTGCCGTTCTATCCCCACAGGACTATTTGCTTGCTTTGGAAAAACCGCTGACGATTGCTTGTCTGATCTTGATGGGATTAAGCCTTCTCTCTTCTGCAACCCATCTTGGTCAACCGTTCCGCTTTGCCAATGCTTTGGCAAACCCGCGTTCCATGATCGCGCAGGAGGGATATTGGGCCCCGCTGTTTACCGCTGTGCTTTTTCTCGCTTCCCTTGTCGTGCTTTCCAATACGGAGCCTTGGCTATGGCTGCGTATGGTCGGGAGTCTTATGGCGCTCATGCTTCTGATCGTTACCTCCCTGGTCTATGTAAAAGCCAAGGGGGTCCCCGCCTGGAATGACGGCGGTACAATTTTCGCCTTTCTGTTCAGTGCTTTATTGATGGGAAGTATCGTTTGCGCGGCCTGGCTATATACCGGCGAAGAATGGGGGCAAGCCTTCCCAATCAGTGCCACCCTCGTCCTGATCTTCATGGCTTTTCGAGCAATTACCGCAATTGCAACTGAAGTGCATATTTCTATCCTTGCGGACGGCTGGGATATTCCAGCGTTGACCGGAATGAATGCAGCCGGCTGGATCATTGGCCTTATCATCCCCTTGCTCTGTATCTTTATCCTGCTTGAGGGCTCCGCATCCTGGGTACTGGGGATTTTGGCTGCCTTTGCCGTGATCGTAGGTGAAATAATCTCCCGAATTACATTTTTCCGGCGAGGTATCCACAAAAAAACAAACAGCAGTATGTGGTGATATTTATTAAAATGAACAAACCTTCTGTCTCCGGTGGATGGAGAAATCGACGGCATATCCGTAAACAGTTCAAATATATATTGAACGTCGCAAGCGAAGGATTTCTCTAATGAGTACCCCGATTTTCTAAAGGCTGAAAATCGGGGTTTACTTTTAAGGCAACGCTAATGGTTCCATCATCTACTAATAGGTACAAGGTATTCACTTATTTTCGAATTTAAGGTATAGAAGTTACGAAAGTTTACAAAGATAACATTGACTGGTCGGTCGGTTTATGATACGCTAGCAATTACAGACCAAGTGGTCTGTAATATTGACTGTGGGGCGATACCATGAAACGCAAGGAAAAAAACTTGCAAAGCAGGCAAAGAATACTTGAAGGCGCATTAAAAGAATTTTCCGCAAAAAGCTATGCGGAGGCGTCACTTAACAACATCTGTAATGACAACGATATTTCAAAGGGCATCATTTACCATTATTTCAAAGACAAAGATGAGCTGTACTTACTGTGCGTCAAAGAGTGTTTTGATGCACTGACTTCATATTTATCCGAAGCGGTTGAAACCCTTAACGGAGGTGTTGAAGAACATCTGCGAGGGTACTTCGACGCGAGGCTCCGCTTCTTTAGTGATAACCCGCTATACCTGAATCTATTCTGCAATGCCATATTAAATCCGCCGCTGCATCTGCTCAATGCCATTAACAAGCTAAAGAGCGATTTTGATAAGCTTAATATTTCCGTTTTGACGGAGCTTCTTGAGCGGGTATCTCTACGTCCCGGTATAACCGTAGCGGAGGTAGTGGAAGATTTCCGCGCCTATCAGGATTTCTTCAATATCCATTACCTATCCATGCACCAAAGCCGTTCAACCGAAAACATTCTGCGTGATCATGAGGAAAGATGTCACCGTCAGCTAAAAATGCTGTTATATGGTGTAATAGGATTGGCTTTACCTTGAGGATCATGGATATTTATCAGCGAGAAATCGTTGGCTGGTAGGCGGACAAGCAAATGATCAAAGCCTTAGTTCTTAAGGCTTTGGCGAATAGGAGGAGAAGCGATGATCATTCCGGATCTTTTGTCTTTGGCGATTACAGTCTTCGTCGCAATTCTGATTGGAAAATTACTATCAAAAATTAAACTGCCGGCAATTATCGGATGGCTAATTACCGGTATGGCATTAGGTCCCCATGCTATCGGTATCCTTGATCAAGCGATCCTTGACCAAAGATGGTATCAGAGCTTAATGCGCATAATGGAATGTTCCTTTGGCATCATGATTGGTGCCAGGTTAATCTGGAATCAAATCCGGAAGTCCGGAAAACAAATATTTATTACAACATTAACCCAATCATTAGGAACATTTCTTTTCGTATCCCTACTGTTTGGCATCGTATTTCACATACTTGATCTTCCCTTATATATCGCCACAATATTTGGGGGGATTGCTTTGGCAACAGCACCGGCACCGGCCTTATCGATTGTGAACGAGTATGGAACAGACGGTCCTGTGACAAAGATGCTCATTCCTATGGCGGCCCTTGATAATCTATTAGCAGTTGTCGTATTCTTTTCTGTCATGGCTTTCGTTTCTGCAAATGTTTCAACACAAAAACTACCATTCTATATGATCCTGTTAGTGTTAGTATTACCTATTATTATTGGTATTGTAGTAGGTTTAGCAGCCGGATTCGTTCTAAAAAAGGAGCTACCCAACGGAAAAACCGTATTGCTTTTATTTAGTTTTATTCTTGTAGCTTCCGGAGTTGGTTTCCTTTTTGATTATTTAATTTTACCAAAACCTGTATTAATCTTTATGTTAATTGGTATAGCCTTTTCTGCAACCTTTGCCAATATGGTTTCTGAAGAACGATTGGAAAAGATTATGAATGCCTACCACCCTATTTTGGGAATTAGTATCATTCTAGCAATTTTGAACTTAGGTGCTCCTTTAGATTACCATTTAATATTAGGAGCGGGATTGTTTACCATAATTTATATCTTAGGGGTTGCTGAACGGTGAATAAATTCGTTTAAAAATCCAATCTAGCCACCCCAAAATACGCTCTGAAAATTTTGAGCAAAAGAATCCGGAGCCTGCGCTCCAGGTTCATTACCAAGAGTTGCATAGCTATAACTGTCTC
>NZ_CEVWNY010000043.1:0-23623 GCF_982384815.1 Desulfitobacterium sp.
GCTATACCCGGCTCTTTGAACCCTACGGTTGGATCTTCGGCACAGGGAACTGGGTTGATGATATTGAGGAAAAAGTAAGTGAAAAAGCATTCTTCTTCAATCAGCAAATGCTAAAAGATATTACAAAAGTAGTCATCGCCATGTTGGTGGGACTTGGTGTGGTAATTGTCTTAGCCGTTTTAATCAGTCAAAGAATTTCTCAGCGCGTGAAACGGATTGCTAATGCTACCAGAGAGGTTGCCAAGGGTGATCTAACCATCGATAAGCTTCTGGTGGGGACGAGGGATGAACTTGGTCATTTAGCCCAGAACTTTAACCAAATGACAGATAATTTGGCCGAGCTGGTAAAACAGGTTGCCATGGCTTCCGAGCAGGTAGCTTTGACTACCCAAGAACTCTCGGCCGGGGCGGAGGAATCTGCCCAAGCTGCAACTGAAGTAGCGGCAGCGATTGCCGGAGTTGCCCGGGGGACGGAAGGCCAAATGAGGGCTATCGGTGAGGTCTCGGATGTGGTCAGGGAAATGGCGGCCGGGATGGAGGGGGTTCTAACTAATACAGGGTACGTTGTCCAATCGGCGGAAGGAACCAGCCAAGCCGCTGCCAAGGGTCAGGAATCCATTCAAGTAACTATTGAGCAAATGAATCATATTCAAAAGGCGGTTAACCATAGTGCTTCCTTAGTTGAGCACCTGGGGGGCCGTTCTCAGGAGATCGGGCAGATTGTGGAGGCAATTTCGGGAATTGCCGCCCAGACCAATCTTTTGGCTCTCAACGCTGCTATTGAGGCGGCCCGGGCGGGAGAGCAGGGGCGGGGATTTGCGGTAGTGGCTGAAGAAGTCAGAAAGCTGGCTGAACAATCCCAAGTTGCTGCTAAACAAATCACTACCCTAATTGTCGAGATTCAGCATGATACGGTAAAAGCAGTGGAAGCTATGAAAGAGGGAACCCTGGAGGTAGAAAAAGGAGCTAAAGTAGTAGTTGAAGCCGGTACTGCTTTCGAGGCAATTACCCAACTTATTGAAGAGGTTACCCGGCAGGTAAGGGGAATGTCCGATGAAATAGAGCAGATATCCTCAGGTAACGAACGAATCATCCGGGCAGTAAAAGAGGTTGATATGATCGGTCAGGGGATTACCGAGCAAACACATAGTGTCTCGGCTTCCACCGAAGAACAATCCGCATCTGTTGAAGAGATCGCTGCTTCCTGTCAGGTTCTGGAGAATATGACGGAGGAAATGGAGAAGATTCTAAGAAGATTTAAGGTGTAAAGCTTCTTCACTTTGTTCGGAATAAAGAGATCCTTCGTGACCGGGGAGATGGCTAAAGATGTCATCCTGAGCGGTTAGGGAAGGATCTTTTTTAATGGGTGGTTGTGCGTTTGGGAACTTGCGCCGGGACAATTGACGCAATTGCAGGTAAATTTGCGAAACAGTGTTGCATTTTTGTAGTAAATAATAAATAATAATAGGAGAAATTACTTAATTTGAAATATAATCCGGTATGCTTGCATTATTTAGGGTATTTAAAAGCGGCAGGTGATGCCGGCCCCGAAATGCTGTTTGAATGGGCGTTCCGGAAGTGATTGGCAACCGTTAGGTTGTTTACATAGAAAAATACATAGGGGGAGTATAAAGTGAAAAGTATAAAAACACGCTTCATAGTGTCATTTCTTTTGGTATCCTTAATAATGGCGGGAGTTGTGGGTGGTTATAATATCTACAAGCAAATGACCCTAGTGGAAACCAACGTGCAGGATTTCCGAGACAACTTGTATAAAAGCTATGATGAAGAACTAAGGACAAATGTCGAGATAGCAATCAGTTTAATTGAAAAGGTGTACAATGAGCAGCTGGCCGGTTATCTGACTGAGGATGAAGCTAAGCAAAAGGCTGCTGATATCATACGGGATCTGCGTTTTGATGGGGGCAATTACTTCTGGATTGACACTGTAGAAGGAGTGAATGTGGTTCTCTTAGGACGGGATACGGAAGGAAAAAGCCGGCTTAACGCTGTAGACCCTAATGGTTTTGCCTATGTAAGAGACGGATTTATTAAAAATGGCACCCAAGAGGGTGGGGGTTTTTCAAATTATGAATTCGCCAAGCCGAATGAAACGGTGCCTTTGCCGAAAAGGGGCTATACTTTGCTCTTTGAACCCTACGGTTGGGTGGTAGGGACAGGCAATTGGGTAGACGATATTGAGGTAATGGTTGCAGAAAAAGAGAGTATGTATAAAGAGCAGATGATTGATGGAATTACGATTTTTGTTGTAGTTGTGGTCATTGGTCTTTCGGTGGCTGCTTTTTTTGCCTACTTCATCAGTAATAGCATTGGTAAGGCTATCCAAAGAGTTGCTCAAAGAGCCAAGGAGGTTGCTCAAGGAAATTTGAGCATTGAGAATTTTGAATTAGAAAAAATAAAAAGTTTAAAAAGAAATGATGAGTTAGGACAACTGGCTAAAGATTTTGCTTTGATGACAGAGAACCTTACCAATTTGGTAAAACGGGTCTCTGCGGCCTCGGAACAAGTAGCCTCCTCTTCCCAACAATTATCTGCCGGTGCCGAACAATCTGCCCAAGCTGCTAATGAGGTTGCCGCGGCTATTACTGAAGTCGCTCAAGGGGCCGAGAATCAATTGAATGCCATAAACGAAGTGGCCGCTGTGGTAGAAGAAATGGCGGCGGGGATGGAACATGTCTCAACCAATACCGAGTATGTTGTCCAATCTGCGGAAAGTACGGCCCAAGCCGCAATCAAAGGGAAGGATTCAATTAACACAACTGTAGAGCAGATGGATCATATCCAAAAAGCTGTTCATCATAGTGCTTCTTTAGTGGAACAATTGGGAGTGCGTTCGCAAGAAATAGGTCAGATCGTGGAAGCTATCTCCGGAATTGCCGACCAAACCAATCTCTTGGCGCTTAATGCCGCTATAGAAGCAGCCAGAGCCGGGGACCAGGGAAGAGGATTTGCCGTAGTTGCCGAAGAAGTCCGCAAGCTGGCGGAGCAATCCCAGGCTGCAGCCAAGCAAATTGCTGAATTGATCGGTGAAATCCAAAAGGATACCGGTAAGACCGTGGAAGCAATGAAAAGCGGTACCCAGGAAGTAGAGAAAGGAACCATGGTGGTTGAACAGGCCGGAGCAGCCTTTGAAGAAATTGTTCAACTGATTCAAGAAGTAACGGAACAAGTCCGCGGCATGTCACTGGAGATAGAACAGATTTCCCAAGGAAACGATCGAATCATTACGTCCATCCAGCAAGTGGATCAAATCAGTAAATCCATTGCCGAGCAAACCCAGAATGTTTCCGCTTCTACCGAAGAGCAATCAGCATCTGTGGAGGAGATTGCTTCTTCCAGTCAGGTTCTGGCTAGAATGACAGAAGAAATGGAAAGAGAGCTTAGTAAATTCAAGGTTTAAGGCATCATGAATTTAACCGGCTATTATCTGAAAAAGGAAAATCAAGGCGAGCAAAATAGGCTGATGAATTAAATAAATTCCTAAGGAGTGGCGGCTGATCCAGGTAAAGATGGGGACCGCCGCTCTTTGCTTTTTAATAACCAGGAAAGAAGGGTTTGCAGTAGGACTTTTTCTTTTGCTAAAGAGATAACGAAAGGAAAGAATCCCTAAGATACTTACACCGCTATAAGGGAGCAGGGGGTAATAATCCATCGTGGAAAAGCCGGGATATATAAGTCCTAAAGGAAGCAGTAAAGATGTAGGGATAAGATGATCGGCAAAGTAGAAGCCCATGGCAAAGGCGAAGAGAGAAGCCGGAATCAGAATAAAAGTTGGAAGTTTGCTCAACAAGGGATAAAGAATCATCATAACTCCTAGGAAATGTAAGATGCCGAAGCGAACGTACTGTTCGGGGAAAATTACATAGGTTACCAACGTAATGATCATCCCAAAAAACAAGACCCGTAGTCCGTTTTTTACCGGATTTTTGCTAAAGCCGCTACTGAACCCGGAGAGGAAAATAAAGAGCAGGGCGGCTGTTTTTCCGATTATAAACCAAAAAGGGGCGTTTACATCTACATCAAGATTGGTCCATTGATCCAAGTCATAAATAAAATGATAGGTGATCATTAAAGCAAGGGCTATGGTTCGGAAGAAGTCGATTTCCGGGATCCGTTGAGAAGCCAATTATTTTTTCACCACTCTCTGTAAAGGATAGATTGTTATTGTGTCTTTGTATAATGTTTTGAGGTCAAGATCCTTCGCTCCAGCTGAGGATGACACAGCACTTGTCATACTGAACGCAGTGAAGTATCTTGAACCAATAAAAAAAGCCTGTCATATGATGACAGACTAATCCATTATAGCAGGTAAAAAAGACATCTTCCAAGAGGGGAAATGGCGGAGGATAATTGTAAGCGGTGATTAGGGATTTAAACTTTGCCCAAGATAACCATGGCGGGGGATAATCAGATGATTTTCACAATAAAAGTGGGTGGTATTTAAAGATTCCGCCCAAAGCTGCAGAATATCAAAGCGCCTTTCCGGGTGGTAGCCCAACATTTTGTGTTTCCCTAAAGAACGGGTGACTTCCTCATTGTGGGCAAGCTTAAGGCCCATTATGCAGTCACCGATGATGGTTTCGGCGATGAGCAGCGCATGGCGCCGGTGTTTGCGGGGGGACTTTAGATCCTGGTGAGGAATGGAGGTTGCGACACGAACATGGAGATCGAAATTTTTAGCCTGCACTAAGGTAAGAGGGGGGATGGCGATAGCTTCGGGGGTGAGGAGATTGAGGGCTTTGGCGGATAAGGCATGGGGACCGTGGGTGGGGGTGGCATTCCCGAGGAGTTTAAAATAGCCCAACTCTTTATTTAAGTTACCTCGGAAGCGGAGAACCAGATTGGCTAGTTTGGCCCGGTGGGTGATGTAAGGGTAGCAATTAGTGAGGGCCACATCCGTTCCTTCATCCAGGGCGGAGAGAAGATCGCTAAGTCCTGAGTAGATATTGCCGGACATATCTCCATCGACGAAAAGGACACCGGAGGTGTTAAGAGTACGGGCATAAAGGGCACCTACGGCCCGGGGGACATCGATTCCCAAAGCTTCGGCAAAATAGATGGTGTGAATACGCTGGTCCGGGATGGAGCGGGTTAATTCCAGAGTTCGATCCGTGCAGCCGTTGAGGACAAGGATTACTCGCCGGATGGGCAAACTTAACACCGTCGCCAGAACTGCAAGAATGCTTTTTTCTTCGTTTTGAGCGGGAATAACTACATCATACATGCTATCCCTCCTTAGGGAAGCTTTCTATTAATATTTATATGTATATGCCCTTTTTAGGGTTCTGTCATAGGATATAGGGAAGTGGTCGGAAGGAGGGTGCAAATTGTTAAAGGTTGGCGACATTGTAGCAAGGCGATCCCATAAACAGGATTTATTTTTTCGCATAGAACAGGTAATGTCGGTAAAGGGAGAACGTATTGCGATCTTAAAGGGGATTACTCTTCGTTTAATCGCTGACGCTCCTCTACAAGATCTGGTTGAGAAAAATCCCGCGGAGGTTGCCCATTATCAGCGGGAAGATTACCAGGATATTTATAACAAGCTTAAGTTCGTGGTGAACGAGCGGAAATTTGGCCAAGAAAGTCAGGACGAATTCTATGAGATTCCCGGTAGAGTTCTCCATCTGGATGGGGATGAGGAATATCTTAGCCAATGCATTAAAACATACCAACAGCTGGGATTGGATGCTAAGGGAATTTGCATTTCGGAGGCGGAGCAACCGAAAAAGATCTATCAGGTCCTTCAGGAGAATCCCACGGATATCGTGGTACTCACGGGACATGATGGATTTCTGAAAGGAAAGAAGGATTTTAAAAGCCTGGACAGTTATCGAAGCTCAAAGTACTTTGTCCAATCCGTCCTTGAGGCCCGCCGTTTTCAACCCAATTGGGATGCCCTAGTTATCTTTGCCGGGGCCTGCCAATCCAATTATGAGGCCATCATCGGGGCAGGGGCGAATTTTGCTTCTTCTCCTAAACGAACCTTGATTCATGCCTTTGACCCTGTTTTTATCGTTGAGAGAATTGCCTATACTCCGATTGATTGTATGGTATCCCTAAAGGAAATCATCCAGAACACGGTCACGGGAACCGATGGGCTGGGGGGGGTCCAGACCAGGGGTCAGCTCCGTAAAGGATATCCGCGAAGTCCCTATTAATTGGCGGGCGCCTGTGTGTACAACGCAGGCGCTTAGTTTTAATCGGTAATGATAACCGGCGTTCCCACTCCGACCTGATTATATAGGGTCTCTACATGGTGGTTATGCATGCGAATACAGCCTAAGGAGGCTTGAGTGCCGATGCTGGAGGGGTTATTTGTCCCATGAATTCCATAGTCGGGGAGGGATAGTCCGAGCCAACGGGTACCAAAGGCCCCACCGGGGTGCATGATTTTAGTGGCGATGCTGTAATTCCCTAAAGGAGTGGGAGTTGCAGTTTTCCCGACGGCAATGGGATAGCAGGCCAAGACCTGGTTTCCGTTGTAAAGCTCCAATTGCCGAGAGCATCTGCGGATAATAATTTTGCTCTGGGGTATCGGATTCATTAAGTTACCTCCTTCCCTCTTTCCCTAAATAGTTTATGAATGGAGTGAATAAAGGTTAATTTTGAATAATCTTTGTTGTTTTTAGCGGAGAATAAAGGAGGTGTTGATTAAGCCAAAGAGGGAGGAATTCCATGACTCATTATGTCGAAGGTAGACTTTTAATTATCGGTGGGGCAGAAGATAAGCAGGGTGAATGTAAAATACTCAAACGCTTTATTCAGGAAGCAGGTGGGAAGGAAAGCCATCTGGTTGTTTTGACAGCAGCGACAGAGATGCCGGAACAGGTGGGTTCAGAATATAGGGAGCTCTTTGAAGAGTTAGGAGCGGGCGATGTTCAAGTTTTGGATATTGCCGAGCGGGCCTCCGCTAATAAAGAAGCCGTGGCTAAAGAACTGGAAAAAGCCACCGGGGTGTTTTTTACAGGGGGGGACCAGCTGCGCATCACGGGGATACTGGGGGGAACACGCTTGGGGAAAACCCTCCATCGGCTCTATGAGAGAGGTGTAATAATTGCGGGAACCAGTGCCGGGGCATCGGCTATGTCCGACACTATGATTGTCGGCGGGGAGGCGGGGACCCCGAAAAAGGATACCTTAACCATGGCCCCGGGGTTGGGACTGCTTCATTCTGTGGTAGTGGACCAGCATTTTGCCCAAAGGGGGCGAATCGGCAGATTGCTGACGGCTATTGCCCAGAATCCCTATGTCTTAGGGGTGGGGATTGATGAGGACACTTCAATCCTTGTCTATGCCGATGGTCATTTTACCGTGGTGGGCAGTCAGACTGTTACTGTGGTGGATGCCTCAACCTCCATTGCCAGTAATGTCTCGGAAATTTCCCCGGGTCAGGCCCTGGTTCTTACTCCCGTTCTTATGCATGTCTTATCTGATGGCTACGGCTTTGATCTAAAGCGGCGCAACTCAAGCATTGCTCCTGTCTAAAGGGATGGATTAAGGGGAAAAGTTGTGAAATGGAGAATATTGTGTACGAAAAAGGTAAAAATACTAAAGGTGTACTTTTCCCTAGGGTTGAAGGAGGACAAACGTTATAATGGAGATAATAAAAATCCAGGCGATCCCGGGAGCGAATGTTTATAGCTATCGACCTGTGATCCGGGCCGTCGTGGACCTCCAGGAATGGACAGAAAGAACGAGTGACACCTTTGGAGACTTCAATACCCGTTTGGTCGAAAGTTTGCCCACGCTTAAGGAACATTTTTGCTCCCGTGGCAAACCGGGAGGATTCGTAGAACGGTTACAAGAGGGAACCTTAGTCGGACATATTATTGAGCATGTGACCATCGAGTTACTGACCCTGGCCGGACAGAATATTCCTTATGGAAAAACCCTCTGTCTGCCGGAGCATCCTGGTCAATATGAGATCATCTTCAATTATGATTCCCTTGAAGGCGGCCTGGAAGGATTCAGGCAGGGATATGGGCTTGTTGAGGAGCTTTTGGCGGGGAAAAAACCCGATGTCACAGGCCGCCTTGAGAGAATTAGCGAGGTAATCCTTAAGTATGAACCGGGTGCATCAACCAAAGCGATTATGGCAGCTGTCCAGGAAAGAGGCATTCCGGTGATACGTTTGAATGACGGCAGTCTCTTGCAGTTGGGTTATGGTCGTAACCAAAGGCGGGTACAAGCAGCCATGAGCGATCAGACAAGTTGCATTAGTGTGGATATTGCCGGTGACAAAGGATTGACCAAAAAGTTGTTACATGAGGGAGGAATCCCCGTCCCCCATGGGTTCATTGCCGAAACAGAAGATGAGGCGGTTGCAGGATTCAAGGAGCTTGCTCAACTTGTTGTAGTCAAACCCTATAATGGAAACCAGGGAAAAGGGGTTACGCTGAAACTTAAGAACGAGGCCGAAGTCCGGGCTGCCTTTCGAGTGGCCCAAACCTATGGGGATCAAGTACTTATCGAGGAGTATATTGAAGGTAAAAACTACCGCCTTCTGGTTGTGAATGGGAAAATGGTGGCCGCGGCAGAGAGGATCCCCGCCCATGTGATCGGCAATGGGGTATCCACCGTTGAAGAACTTGTTATTCAGGCCAATGCCGACCCTAAGCGTGGGGAAGATCATGAAAAGGCTTTAACGAAGATCAAAATCGATCCTGTGGTGCTAATGACACTGACCCAGAAGAACCTTGCCATGGACGCTGTACCGGCGGCAGGGGAGATTGTTTATCTACGGGATAGTGCCAATTTGAGTACCGGGGGTATCTCTGTGGATGTCACTGATCGTGTCCATCCTGATAATTCTGCTTTAGCAGAATATGCCGCAAGAATTATCGGCTTGGATATCGCCGGGGTGGATTTGGTTCTGGAAAATATCGAAGAGCCTTACTTAAAGCAAAGTGGGGCAATCATTGAGATAAATGCTGCGCCGGGCTTAAGGATGCATCAGTGCCCTACTCAAGGGGAACCTTTGGATGTGGGGAAAATCATCGTCAATCATGCAATGCCTACCGGCAATGGTCGAATTCCGATCATCTCGATTACGGGGACTAATGGTAAAACTACCACCACCCGGATGATTGGGAAAATGTTAATGGATCGGGAATTAATGGTGGGGATGACCACCACAGATGGTATCTATGTGGGGGGGAAGCTGCTCTTGAGTGGCGATACCACCGGTCCGGAAAGCGCTCAGGTCGTACTAAGGCATCCCGATGTGCAAGTGGCGGTGCTGGAAACCGCCCGGGGAGGAATTTTGCGCTCGGGTTTAGGCTATGATTATGCCGATGTGGCTGTAGTTACCAATGTGGCAAATGACCATCTGGGTCAATACGGTGTGGAAAACCTTGAAGATATTGCCCATGTCAAAAGCCTCATTGCCGAGGTGGTTCGTCCCCATAGCTATGTGATCCTAAATGCCGACGACCCCTTAGTGGCTTCTTTTGCCCGTAAGACCAAGGGCAAGGTTATTTTCTTTAGTACCGAAAGAGATAATCTAACCATACGTAAGCATTTGGCCGTGGGGGGGATCGCAGTTTTTGTGCGCAGGGGGAACATTCTGCTTTGCCAGGGAGAACACTCTCAGAGGATTTGTGGGGTAAAGGATCTACCGGTAACCTGGAGCGGTAGGGCCCTGCATAATCTGCAAAATGCGTTAGCGGCTATAGCCGTAGGCTGGTCCTTGGGGCTTAAAGCCGAGGGAATTCGTGCCTCACTTTCTGAATTTACTTCCGATTCGGAATGCAACCGGGGCCGCTTGAATTCTTATCTGATCGGAGGTGTCCAGGTCTTCATCGATTATGGTCATAATGCGGCGGGGATCAAGGCTATTGCCGAGACCTTACGCAAATTCAAGGCCCCGGCCGTAGTGGGGTGTATTACCGTCCCTGGGGACAGGCCTGACGAAACAATTCGTGAGGTAGCCCGGGTGGCGGCACGGGGCTTCCACCGTTTGATTATTCGGGAGGATGAAGATTTACGAGGGCGTAGGCGTGGTGAAGTAGCCGGGATTCTCATGGAAGAAGCCATAGCCTCGGGGATGGACCCGCGGAGGATATCTGTTGTTCTTCCCGAGCGGGAGGCCTTCTGCCATGGTCTGGATACCTGCAATTCCGGGGAAATCTTCGTTATGTTTTACGAAAATTTAGAACCAATTGAAGAAGAGATTACCCTCCGCTTAGAAGCTAACGAAGCCAAGGAGGAATTTCTTGGGGTTGCTAATCTAGGTGCCATTTGATGGTTAAGCTATCGGGTTGATGGTATGCTTCGCATACCTGCCCGATAGCTATTTGCTATTCTTAGCGATTTTTAACTTCCATGCCGTTGACGGTATCATTAGATGATAAAAACGTTAAGGCAACACTGCCGGGTCAAGATACTTCGCAGGAGCTCAGTATGACAAGGACTGAAGATCGTGTCATTCTGAAGGCAGTGAAGAATCTTTTTCCTAGGGAGAGCCTTTATGGACTAGAAGAATAAGGTAGATATGGGGTATAATAAGTTAAAATACAATTCGAACGTTCGGAAAGGATCGGGAGATGAGATGAGCCGGAGCCTGGAAATGTTCGCTTATGCCAAGATCAATCTTGCCCTGGCCATAACCGGCCGCCGCCATGATGGTTATCATGAATTAGAAAGTATCATGCAATCCATTGGCCTGTATGACCGGATTCAGCTGACATTGACTGAAGGCGGCATAGAATGCCGGTGCGGGGAGTACAGCGGTCCTAATAATCTCGCTTATAAGGCTGCCGAGGTCTTTTTGGCAGGGCTGAATAATCGTGGTCCTATCGGTATTAGAATTGAAATAGAAAAGAAAATTCCTGTGCAGGCGGGATTAGGGGGAGGAAGTTCCGACGCTGCAGCTACCTTGCAGGGATTGAATTACTTCTTTGCCAATCCTTATTCTCAAGAGCAGCTTTTGGCACTTGCCTCAGGGCTGGGTGCGGATGTAGCCTTTTGCTTGAAGGGCGGAACCCAATGGGCTGCCGGAGTGGGTGAACGGCTGAAGGACTTACCGCTTGCGCCCAAAATGGATTTGCTTATCGTTAAGCCGGAGCAAGGTGTCAATACGGCTCAAGCCTATAGAGCCTTTGATCAAGGAGGACATTACTCACAATTAGATTATGAAAAGTGGCGAAAAGCTTTGGCGTCAGGAAAAACCGAATCCTTGCTCCCCCTTCTTCATAATGATCTGGAGCAGGCCTCGATGAGGCTGCTGCCGGAACTAGTACTGATTAAGAATGCTTTACTTAAAGAGGAAGGATGCCTTGGTGCATTGATGTCCGGCAGCGGCTCCGCTGTTTTCGGGATTATTGACTCGTCTTTGCAGGCGGAAAGAATCGCCAAGAGTTGGCAAGAAAATAGAAACTATAGAGTTTGGGTGACGCAAACAATGGAAAGGGGAAATTACCATGGGTAGAAAATTGGTACCGGTTAAACTGGATAGTTACAAACCCTTAAGAGAAATTGTTTTCGAGTCTTTGCGGGAGGCTATCATCAACGGGGTGCTGGAACCTGGTGAGCGCTTAATGGAAATTCAATTGGCAGAGGAGATGGGAGTAAGCCGGACACCGGTTCGGGAGGCAATTCGCAAGCTGGAGTTGGAGAACTTTGTCGTAATGATTCCTCGTAAAGGGGCTTATGTAGCGGGAGTGTCCCATAAAGATGTGGCGGATGTTTTTGAAATTCGTTCGGCCCTGGAAGGATTAGCTGCGGGACTTGCAGCAGAGCGGGCCACTGATGAGGAGATCGAAGAGATGGAAAGATTCCTTCTCTATTATGAGGGTCAAGAAATGAGCTTGGACCAGATGGTAAGTGCCGACACGGATTTTCATGCCTTAGTTTACAAGGCCAGCCGCAATGAACGTCTGATTCAAATTCTGGCTAATTTACGGGAGCAAATCCAACGTTTTCGTGCTACCTCACTCTCTGTTCCCGGTCGTCTTAAAAATGCTATCGATGAACATCGCAGCATTGTTGAAGCTTTAGCCAACCATGATGTGGAGGAAGCTACATCTCTTGCTGCAGCTCATATTGTGACGGCAGAGAATGTTATGTTTGAAGCCCTGCGTCTTTCCAAGGAGGAAGGGGAAAGCAAAGGGAACAGCAATTGAACGAGACTTCCTTCAGAGGGGGATTCAACCCCCGCTGAAGGTTAGTTCAGTGATAAAGTACTGTGAAAGAGTAGAAGGTGTAGGCAGTGGAAAAGATGAAACGCGCAGAACGCATGGTTGCGGTGATGCAAGTCCTTATGTCCAAACCCAATATGTTGATTCCTTTGACAGTTCTTGCGGAGAAATTTGGCGCTGCCAAGTCAACCCTTAGCGAGGATTTGCTGGCAGTTAAAGAAAGTATGTGCTTCACCGGCCTGGGACGTTTGGAAACGGTTTCCGGTGCTGCCGGTGGGGTTCGCTATATACCGGAGATTTCGGCCCAAGAAGCCAATGAATTTCTCTTAAATCTAGCCCAGCGCCTAAGCACCCAAGACCGGGTGCTGGCCGGTGGCTTTCTCTATATGACCGACCTTCTTTATGATCCGGCGGTTCTGCGCCCTTTAGGATTGATTTTTGCCGGAGCCTTTCGGGAGAAAAAACCCGATGTGGTGGTAACTATAGAGACTAAAGGCATTCCCTTAGCTTTGGTCACAGCCGAAGCCTTAGGAGTGCCCATGGTAATTATTCGTCACGGTAATAAGGTAACGGAAGGAACGGTGGTGAGCATCAATTACGTTTCCGGCTCATCTAAGCGTATTCAGTCCATGTCTTTAGGCCGGAGGGCTTTGGAACCGGGCCGGAAAGTTTTGCTTATTGACGACTTCATGAAAGCCGGTGGCACTGCCTTGGGAATGATGAACTTATTGAAGGAGTTCGATGCAGACGTAGTCGGACTGGGAGTCTTGATGGAGACTCCCCGGGAAGAGGAGCCTAAGCTGGTGGATCATTACTTATCCTTGCTTCAATTGAGGGAACTTGATCCTTTTAAGGGCGTTGTTCAAGTTGTTCCTCAGGATATTCAGTTCCTGCGAGATAAGCATGAATAATTTTTTGAAGTCAAATAGGACAAGACAACTTTCCTTTGCTCAATACGATAATACAGCGTCATCCTAAGGGAGGAATAAAGAAGGATCTTATTCTCACGGTGCCTTTTCACGAAATTTACTCTATTATGCTAAAAAATAAGAATTTTTTTAGAGATAAGCAGGAGTTTTTTACCATATAGAGAATATGTTGTGTAAGAATATTGCAGGTCACCGGGATGAGAAGGGTGGTGATTCATAATGAACATTACTGATGTACGGGTCCGGAAGGTGAACGTTGAGGGCAAAATGAAGGCAGTGGTTTCTGTGACGTTCGATAATTCGTTTGTCGTTCACGATGTGAAAGTCGTGGAAGGAACAAACGGACTTTTCGTTGCTATGCCAAGCCGGAAGACTCCGGAAGGAGAATTTCGTGATATTGCACACCCTATCTCTTCAGCAGCCCGGGAAGTAATTCAAAATGCGGTATTAAAAGCTTATCAAGATGCAATGTAAGGACAAGCATCTGGGAAGAAGAGACCCTATATTATATTAGGGTCTCTTTTACTCATGCGGGGGTTCAAGGGGACCAAAGATTCGCACTCAGTATGACAAGTATTATTTGAGCATATACATATTTATACCTGATTAGATGTGAACGCTTTATCTATAAAAAGGAATTGTAGAATAAAGAGGAATTTGCTGTTTTTTGCCGAATTAAATAATTTTGGGTAGTTCGATTAACTCAGGTTAAACTATTGGTGGAGGCGAAGAAGTATGCCACATTGGGCTGCAGTGGTCATGGCCGCCGGTAAAGGAACAAGAATGAAATCCAAGTTACCGAAGGTCATGCATGAGCTTGCTGGGAAACCAATGCTTCAACATGTCTTAGATTGTGTCCGTTCTATTCAAATCCAGAGGTCTTTGGTTATTCTCGGTCATGGCCGGGAACAGATTGAGGCAAATTTGGACAGCGAAGTAGAAATCGTTGTGCAAGAGGAACAGCTGGGGACGGGCCATGCGATAATGCAAGCAATTCCTCATTGTCATGAGGTTGACCATATCATTGTTTTAAGTGGGGACCAACCCTTAATCCGTCCGGAGACTCTCGAAAATTTGATGAAGATTCATACCGAAAGCCAAGGGGCAGCAACCATCTTAACCGCTTGCTTTGAGAATCCTTTTGGTTTAGGGCGGATTGTAAAAGAAGGAAAAGAATTTTTGCGGGTGGTAGAGGAAAAAGATGCTACTCCCGAGGAACGCCTGATTAGGGAAATCAACACGGGAACCTATTGCTTTAATGTTGCAAAACTAAGGGAAGGGTTAAAAAGCATAAATCCGAAGAATGCTCAAGGGGAATATTACTTAACCGATGTTTTTACTGTTTTCCAAGCCCGCGGGGATGTGATTAAGACCTATTGCACAGAAGATGTTAACGAAGCCTTAGGTATCAATAGCCGGGCCCAACTGGCCATTGCCGAAGAGGTAGTGCGCCGGCGGGTTCTGAATCATTGGCTGGAAGAGGGGGTAACAATCATCGACCCTCATTCGACTTTTGTGGAAGCAGGGGTTGTCCTCAACCGGGATGTCATTCTTCAACCATTTACTATTCTTAAGGGAAAGACAGTGGTAGAAGAGGATGCCGTCATTGGTCCTCATACCACCCTGACTGATTGTACTGTGGGGGTGGGAGCAGAAGTAGCGCATACGGTGGGCAAGCAAGCAATCATCGGCGATCATTGCACCATCGGACCTTACGCTTATCTCCGTCCTGGAACGGTCTTAGGGGAAAAAGTAAAAGTCGGGGATTTTGTGGAGATTAAAAACAGCCGGATCGGTGCCGGTTCGAAGATTCCTCACCTTAGCTATATCGGAGATTCCCAAGTAGGGAAATCTGTGAATATAGGGGCAGGAACTATTACTTGCAATTATGATGGAGTTAATAAATATAAAACAATAATTAGGGATAAGGCTTTTATTGGGAGCAATACTAATCTTGTGGCACCTGTTGACATTGGTGAAGGTGCTACGACAGGGGCAGGATCAACCATAGTCAATGATGTACCGGCCAACACTCTTGCGGTAGAGCGCAGTACCCAAAGACATATCGAAAATTGGGTTCGAAATAAGAAAAAATAGGGGGATATTTGGGATGTCTGTCAAGGAGTTAAAAATCTTTTGCGGGAATGCCAACCGGGCATTGGCAGAAGAAATTGTTGATTACTTAGGAGTTCCACTGGGAGAGGCTAAAGTAAAACGCTTTATGGACGGGGAGATTACCATTGCCATCGATGAAAGCGTCCGGGGGGCGGATGTCTTTGTGGTTCAGCCTACTTGTAATCCGACCAATGATAATATCATGGAACTCTTGATCATGATTGATGCCTTAAAGAGAGCCTCAGCTCGCCGCATCACACCAGTTATCCCTTATTATGGCTATGCTCGTCAAGAACGGAAATCCAAGGCAAGGGACCCCATTACCGCCAAGCTGATGGCCAACCTGATTACTACGGCAGGGGCTGACCGGGTAGTTACCATGGATCTTCATGCCCCGGCTATTCAAGGTTTCTTCGATATTCCGGTGGACCACCTTCCCGGGGTGCCGATCCTGGCTGAGTATTTTAAAAGCAAGGGCTTAGAGGATGTAGTCGTTGTCTCTCCCGATCATGGAGGGGTGCAAAGGGCGAGGAATCTGGCGGAACGAATCGGGGCACCTTTGGCCATTATCGATAAACGCCGTCCGGAGCCTAATGTTTCGGAGATAATGAATGTTATCGGTGATATTCAGGGTAAAAAAGTTATTATGATCGATGATATTATCGATACTGCCGGGACCATCACCCAAGGAGCCCAGGTCTTAGTGGATCGGGGGGCTGTTGAGGTATATGCCTGCTGTACTCATCCGGTATTATCCGGTCCCGCCTTCGAGCGTCTGGAAAAATCCGTGATTAAGGAAGTTGTTATTACTAATACCATTCCGGTGGATCCGGAAAAAATGATCCCCAAGATAAAGACGCTCTCTGTTGCTCCCTTGCTAGGAGCAGCCATCGTGCGTATCCATGAGGATCTTTCCGTAAGCAAACTGTTTAGCTAGTCACTGTTCCCTGGGTCGTAGGGGCTTTAATGCTTTGAACATTTTTTCCGGAAAGTCCAAATATCAACCGTTGTTTATATGCTCGGGTGCTGTGTTCCACGGAAAAGGGAGCCGGTCCGGTAAGAAAGTAAAGTGCTATTGAGCCGGTAAAGAAAGACTCTCCTAGGCAGTTGAAGCTGCGTAGGGGAGTCTTATTTTTGTCTTTTTAGTTAAGTTGGCGATTTTTCAGTTCTTCAATCTGATCAATAGGCAAATTTGTGACATCGGCAATAGTCTCTGGGGACATACCTTTTTTTAGCATGGATAGGACGATTTCGGTCTCACGCTCAGCTTTACCACGTTCCATCCCTTGTTTGATTCCCTCGGCTTTAGCATGATCCATGGCCGACAGATGATCCCTCATCGCCTTTTCCCGCATCTCGTAGAGATACCGTTCCTTATCATTCTTCAAAAAGATTTCTTCAGCTGTCAGGGCTTTACCGATGGCCGGTTCACTCATGGCGATCTCCTCCAATTCTAAAGGATTTGTATTTGAAAGATACATCAACCATTTATCCAGGCGTGTCTTTGGTTTTGTACTCAAGGCTTTCCACTTCTCCAGCTCAAGGAAATGGATTTCCAAGTCCCGATTCAGTCTCAGCCCGGAATGGGCCTCGTACAAAGAAAACATACTGTGGTAACGCTGCGCATCGGGAAGGAAGCTGAAGTTCAATATATTGATCGTGACGGTGCGGGCCAGATCCTTATAGAACATGCCGCTTTGAAGCTGGCTTTGATAGATCTTGGCCCAGTAGTACAACGTTCTCTTATCGATATTCTTTTCGTTGGCAATTTGTACTTCGAGGTTGATGATGCTGCCATTGTTGGCAACCCCCAGAATATCCAACCGGGACATCTTATCCTTGAGATGTTCGGGGTCCAGTTCCCGATCGGCTAAGGTGATATCGGTCAGTTCATCTTTTCCGGTGGGAGACAGGACAGAGTTCAGGAAACTGAGCAGAATGTCCTTGCTCTCTTGGCGACCGAAGATATATTTAAACAGGTAATCGTTGATCCGGTTTAATCCCTCGACCATGTGCATCCCTCCAATACTATTATAGCATATCTTTGGCTGTTGCAATCATGATAAAGCACTATCCATTTATAATGGAGGATAAAGGCGGGCGCACGCTCGTCTTTTACCAGGGGAGGAGCTGATCAATTGAAGACTTACGGCTATGTCCGCGTATCGAGCACGGACCAAAACGAAGATAGGCAAACCTTCGCCATGAGCGGGCTTAACATACCCCCGGCTCCAACGGCCCTTCCCCCGGATAAGGACGATGATTTCGATACAAAAATATGGGTTTGGGATTATGCCGCTGAAGATGGAGATTATGTTCAGGTCTTGGTCAATGGCGCTCCTGTAGCAGATGCATTTATGATAAAACATAAGCCTGCGGAGATTACGGTTCCGACGGTTGGTGAAGTTCAGATAAAAGGCGTGGTTTTACAACCAAACCCGGAAAAGTCCATTTAGGGGATAATCCTTTAACCTTGAAAAGAGTCCGTATTCCCGGAGGCATGCCTCTTGATACGTTTAAAAGCCTGTTTTCATAACAGCCTGGGCATAGCCAAAAAAATAGCGCCAAAGCTAAAAAACGGAAGAAAGAGAACGAGAAAAATCGTTCTCTTTTCTTTATCCTTAAAAAAAGACGCTGATATAAAATTAAAGCAAATTACGACAGAATAAACTAAATTTCGATAGAGGAAAAATAAGTAAAATATAGAAATACAGTGTAGATAGGATCAAGCTGAAGGATATTTTGTAATTCAGCGGCACTATGGGAAACTACAGGTTACTTTTTAATTTAGAAAGGGGTATTAAGATGAATTATGCAGCTATTGCGAATTTGGTCCATGAATGTGTCAAAAATCCCACGTGTTTGGAGACCCAAAAGGAAAAAACAGGCGAAAGCCAAATAAAGCCCGAGGTGTTTTCGATTGTTAAAAATGTCTTTTCCAGGCATGAAGTATCCGGGAATGGTGCGGCCATCGGTGTGCTTCCCCTGGGCCTGTGGTCATAAAAGTTAATGAAGCTTCAGCTTGATCAGATCTTCTTCAGAGAAATTGATCGTGTGTTAGCCAAGGCCCGGCTGGATGCGGAAATGGAGCGGCTGATCCGGATCTCCCTCAACGCCGACAGCCCCACTGGGGAATTGTTCCGCTGGGCCCATTTAACGCTGATGAGCTGTGAATGTGTGGGCGGGGAGTTGGAAGCTGTGCTGCCGGGGGCCATTGGGATGGAGTTTTTTGCCCTGGCCCTAGATATTTTCGATGACGTGCAGGATCAGGATAATGAGAATATGCCCTGGTGTCAGCTTCCGGACGCTCAGGCCATCAATTTGGCTATCTGTCTGCTTATGCTCAGTGATGAGGCCATTTCCGCCATTCCGGACAACAGGATGTTCAGGGAAGTGAGCACGACCTTGCATCGCACAGGAGTATGTGCCAGCAATGGACAATTCCGGGAGTTTTTATTTGATGGCCGGCAGCAGGTATCCTTTGAGCAGTATTTTGAGATGGCAGGACAAAAAGCCGGGAGTCTGGCCGCTTGTACCTGTAGAATCGGGGCTATCTTAGGCGGAGCAGAGGAACTCGTAGTTCATGCCTTGGAACAGTTTGGGCTCAACCTGGGAATCCTCAATCAGATCAGAAACGATTTCAATGATTTTTTGGATTTCTCCAGAAAGAATGATTTTGTGAACAATAAAAAAACCCTACCTCACGTCTATCTGTTAAATACCCTTAAAGGGGAAGCCGCCGATCAGTTTAAGGAACTGGCGCTGGGGTGTGTCGAAGGTGTGCAGGGGTTCGGAGATAAAGAAAGGGAATATGTCAGACAACTGGCTGCTAAAGAAGGTGTTGCGCCCTTCTGCACCGTGATGTTTGAAATCTATTGCCAAAAAGCGAGGGAGATTCTGGAGGATATTCCTGTTCCCGAAGAACATAAGGAGAACATGAAAGAACTTGTTAGAGAAAATATTTAAACGGCAAATTTACTATATCGCCAGTATTGTCTTTATTGTGTTGGGGTTGGGCTATTTTGCAGCTTGCTTGACCCAACCCTTTATTGGTCTTGACCTCAAGAACAGCAATGGACGATGGCTGGTGGCAATCAGTGATCCTAATGGTGAAGGGTATCGGTCCGGCATCCGGGTGGGGGATGAAATCCTGAAAATCAACGGAGATGATGCCGGTAAGTATCGCTTTGCTCAAAAATGGGAAGCGGCGGAAGGAGCTTCAACAATTAAATTTCGGAGTCCGGATGGGTTAACGGATCAAACCGTGGTAATAACCTCACAACCTGTCCTGCTGACAGTACTCAGGGAAATTCCCCTGCTTATCCTGGGGTTTATTTTTTGGCTTTTGGGATTTATGACCTGGTACAAGCGTCCTTTTTTGGAGCAGGCGCGCACCCTATTTTGGATGAATTGGGTGTTTGCTTTGGCAATCGTTTTAGCCCATGCTTCCAGCCGTTGTTTATTATTGTCTAAAGAAATGGAACATATCACGTTCTCGTTAGCACCTGTTTTTCTTATTATTTTTATCTCAGTTTTTCCTGTTTATAATCAAAACAAATTAAATAAATTTAGTCGTAAAATCGCAACTATCCTATTTGTTCTTATTTTAGTTTTAACTGTTCTTCAATCCTTGGGTTTTGTTCAGCTTATAAGCTTGATTAAAAAGTTGTCATTATCCAATATGGTCATTGGTATTCTTTTTACCCTCTGGAATCTAGGTTTACTTATAAAGCTGCCCCAAAATCAACGTGGGAAAAATGAAGCCAGTATTATCCTGCTGGGGATGGGGGTCGGATTTTTACCGTTTGCATTATTGACCGCTCTGCCAATTATTTTTAATGCTGAGCAATTGCTTTATACTCAGGTGAGTTCCTTATTTGTCGCTGCTATTCCGCTTTCCTTATATTATGTTATTGTTCATAAGTATTTACCGGACAGTCGCCGGCTTTATGCGACTACTCTTTCTTATATCGGTGCGGCAGCTATCCTGAGCCTTATTGTTTTCCTAGCTCTTTTCTTCCTGCAAATTCTACCCGCTCTCCGTCTTGAACACTATACGGCTTTGCTGCTTTTCACTCTGCTGCTTATCGTTTGTTTTCATTTCACCCGGATTGGAATCAACAAGCTCTGGGAAAGAAGCGGCTTCTTCCAAGACAAACAAGCTTTCAAGCAAAAGATAGCCTCCCTGAATGAAGATCTGGCTTCTCTTTTTACCGAGGATCGGATCTTGGAAGAGTTGGTTAAAAACTTGGGCATTGATGGGATCTTTATAATTGTGGAGAATCCGCAGATCGGCTGCCTGAAAAAAGCCGCGGGGCGTTTTAAGGAGAATCCCAAGGAATTGGGGGAGCTGGAGGATTTCTTCTATCAGAATCAAAGGCTTGATCTGGAAGCTAAAATGCTGCCCGACGACTGCCCGGCCGGGATCTATGTCCCATTTATCTCCCATGATGCTACCTGTGGAATTTTCTTTGGCCGGCGTTCTTCCCGCATCAAGTTCGAGCAATCGGAATTATCCTTTCTTACCCTGCTGGCCGGTCAATTGGAGCATGAGATTATCATGTCGCTGGTGATCGGCAAACTGACTAAAGAAATACATTTCCTGACCAAAAGCTCCGGGCGTTCACACCGAAGAAAAATGGAGCTGCAGGAAATCACCAATGCGTTGTTCCGCAAGGTTGAGCAAGAAAGGAAACTCCTCACCGATGAAATCTGCGCCGGTCCCTTGCAGTGGAGTATGGATCTGAGCCGGTGGCTGAAATACCTGAAAACGGAATGCCCCACCGACGACAAGACGCTGAAGGTGATTTCTTACCTGCAGGAACGGGTGGAGGACCTGAATTATGAACTCAATTGCATTGTCAATAAATGGGGCCCCCCGATGCTAAGTCATCTAGGATTGGTTCCTACCGTCCAATGGCTCTGTCAGGAAATCATGACCGAAGAATTGTCCCTGATTTCCCTGAAAATCAGCGGACTGGGCTGTCAAAGCCGGTTTAAAGAGGATGTGGAAGTCACCGCCTATCGTTTTTTACAGGAAGGCATCATGAACTCAGTGCGGCACTCCGGCTCCAATAAGCAAACGGTTCGCATAGCCTTGAACGAAACCCGGCTTGAATTGACGGTAAGTGATTCCGGCCGGGGCTTTGACACCGGACAGATAGAAAACTGGTTATTGACAGGGACCCACTTCGGCCTAGTGGAAATGAAGGAGCGCATTGAAAGTCTGGACGGAGAACTTCAGATCATTTCGGGAATAAACCGCGGAACAACGCTTAAAGCGTTTATCCCGGTTTCATAATGTGAAAACCCTCATCGGGACCCCAAATATGGATGAAGGCGCGTGAGACAGGATGTCCGTTCATTGGGAAAAATCAAAAGAAACAGAAGAGCAGATACATGTGCTTATCGTGGACAGCCACCGGCCTTTTGCGGAAGGGACCAAGGCGTTGTTGTCTTTTGAACCGCGCATAGTGACCATTGGAATCGCCGGGGATGAAAGCTCGTGTCTGAATTTTCTCTGTCATTCCGTGCCGGATGTTGTTTTATTGGATTTTTATCTTCAAGATATCTGCGGACTGGACTTAATGGATAAAATAAAAGCGGCCTACCCCGATCTAAAGGTTATTCTGACGGTGGAACAAAGCCAGGAGGGTTATGTTCTGGCGGCAAGCCGGAAAGGAGCCGAAGGGCTGTTGTTGAAAACCTGCGCCGTCGAGGAAATGGCACGGGCTGTCTTAAGCGTGTCTAAAGGGGGCGTATATTATTCGCCCAGTCCGTCGATGTTTCCTAAAATTGAAATAGATTTCCATGATTTGTATTTCCCTGTGAAGCCTGCCGAAGTCCTTAAAAGGTTCTTAACGCCCAGAGAAAAAGAAATTATGGGCCTTTTAACAAAGGGTCTCCATAACAGAGAGATTGCCGCAGCTTTAGGGATAACCCTCCGGGCGGCTCATCTTCAGGTGAAGATTATCCTTCTCAAATTTGGGATCAACACACGTCTGGAAGCGGTCTTATCTTGGGCTTATGTTGATGAGTAATCTTAAAGAATCCGCAGCGGATTGAACATTAGCGGAAAGAATACTAAGCTGGGATTTTTATAATAACTATGAGGATAATTCCAAGCAAATAAAGCTGCCGGCAAATCCGCCGGCAGCTTTGCAGTCTAACCCTGCTGTGGATCATACAGGTCCGTTGTCGTGGTATCAATCACTTTGATATCACGAATACCTATAAGAGCACCGGCAGCGATTAATAGTTTTTGGTACCTTGGCCGCCTGATGAGGGTTTAGTTTCTTTTTGTTGTTTTATATCTAGAATTACCTTCTTGATGCTCCCGGCCCGTTATCCCAGGGGTTCTTTCGGAGGGGGGGATTCAGCCACTTGGCTGAGCTGGGGGCCGGCTTCGGGGGGCTGCTCAGCAGGAGTAGTTTCTGAGGAACATGGAGAGGATTCCGGTACGGGCTCCATCAAGTTGGCTGCGTCGGCCTGCCGATTATCTGCCGGGGAGATGATATCCTCATCCTTTGCAGCCGGGGGCTCCTGTATGGGGTCCATGCTTTCACCTTCAATGACGGGGATCAGAGGAGCATTGTTGTCAGCCATGTCCTTTCCTTTGCCTTTGGCTTTACCTTTGGCAGAGGACTTGGCTTTGTCCTTGTCTTTTTTGCTGAAGATTTTACCAAAAGCCTGGCCTGTTCCGGAGGCTAGGTAGGAAGTGGAGCGGAGGACGGATTTGAAGGTATCATTGATTCCTTTATCGGCTATCATAAGACTGGTTTCGCTGCCTTTTTGAGCCACGATGACATCCTGGCCGATGGTGACCACATGTTCAGCAGCGAGGATGGCCTTGCCGCTGAAAAATCCCTCAATCTTGCCGCCGGAAATCTCCATCTGCGTAATTTTGCCCGTTTCCGGATCCACGAAATACTCTTCTACTACCCCAAGGGTTTTGCCGCTTTGGGTAATGACCCGGGTACCGATGATGGTCAGCTTTTCTTTGATAAGGGTTAGGATTTCGGGTAGACTGGCGGACTTTTCCACATAGGATCCTTTGTCAATGGTAATGGCATCCTCCCCAACGCTGACGACTTTGGCATAAGGAATGATGCGCTGGTCTTTGAAGAAGCCCTTGGGATCAATGACCAAGGCGGCAACTGCTTTAGATTGGGAGTCAACGACCAGGTTTTTCACATATCCGATATGCTGTCCTTCGCTTAGGGAGACGATCGGCAAGGACAAAAATTCTTTACTTGGTTTCAATCGTAATACCCCCTTATTTCTTGTGCAAGAACACATAAATCTGCTATCATCAATGTATTCTCGGGATGTTTCCAATATGCTAGAGGAGTGGAGTTTCATGAAGCTTATCGCAGGTCTGGGCAATCCAGGCGGACAATTTGCGGAAACCCGCCATAA
>NZ_CEVWNY010000044.1:0-23498 GCF_982384815.1 Desulfitobacterium sp.
GAATTTAGCCACAGTGGAATGTAAAGTTGGGATTACGGGTGGCCATGTTGGGCATAGTTCCCCTAGGAATTTAGCCACAGTGGAAAGTAAAGAGTAGTTAATAATGGAATTGTTAAATTTGGAATGCAAACTTAGCGGAAATTACCGATATCCCAAACCTTACTGGAGTAATCATATGCGGCGATTACAATAATCTATCAACCTTGTTGAAGCCTTTTGAGAAATTACCATAGATTAATGTATTCAGGAGGTGTTTCGTTATGAAAAAGCGAATTGGCAATACCCTGATAGTTCTTTTAGTCACTATTTCAGCGTTGCTTTTATCGTGTATGGGTCTTAACGAAAGGGGAACCCAGTCGGAATCAGTATTTAAACAGCCGGCATATCACCTTATGCCCTATCGAGCCGAATTTGTTATGCTTTTCTACGAGACGCCGGAACGTGTAGGATTTCGGGTGTTGGACGGCATTTTTTTATACAACTATCAAGAGGATCATCTGGAAGCGGACTTCGCCCTTAGTGATGGCTGCTTTGAGCCGGGATACACTATTTCCCCTGCGATGGGTAGCGATGAAAAAAGCATCATCATCGGGGGCTTGAATACTTCGGATGGAACATGGAGTGATCACTACTATCGCTACGGTATTATGAGCAAAAAGTTAGTCCGAATAAGTGGCGATGTAAGAGAGGTCGTTACACTTCCCTATCCACAGGGGGATCGACAGATGGAAGCTTTCCAAGCAAACTCTTGGGAGCTAAGAGATCTCCGTTATTATCCCATCGGAAGTGATAAAGCCATTATTCCCTTCAAAGAAGAGGAAGTTCCGACAGTGACCTATGTAATGCAGAATAGCAACCCGGATAATCCATTTGCTCCCAAACTAACCCTAATGCCGGATGGGCGTTTCCAATTTATATACTCCTTGTTAAGCAGCTATATCAATTACGGAGAATACAGCATCAATGGTACGGAATACACCATGACGACCAAGGATAGACGATATACCTTTGTATTTCATAAAGAAGGCGATAAATTTTTCTTCGATGCTGAGCGCTCCTCAAAATGTATCCTTGATGATCGAACAGTATTACCGAATGAAGCCGTGTTTTACTTTAAGCAATAAAAATAAACGGTCCCATACCCTTTATTACACTGAATGCCCGAAGAAAAGGTCTCCCATCTGATCAACTCTTTCCTTTCCCCGACACATATTATCAGGATTATTGTGCAAAAATAATGTAATTGTGTTAGACGAGGAATGATGTCATGCCTTATTGGGTAAAAGCTGTTGTTTTTTATACCGTTACCCTTTTGTTGCTGAGAATAGCTGGAAGACAGGCGATTTCCCAAAAAGCCCCTATTCATGTTGTGGTTATGATTGCTCTTGGCACTTTATTAGTTCATCCACTTAAATCCCCTAGTGTCGTTATGAGCTTATATGGGGGTTTTTTACTTGTTAGTGGATTAATCCTGCTTTCCAGCCTACAAATACATTTTCCCTCGTTAAGCAGATGGTTAACGGGGGAACCCTTCTTGGTGATAGATAGAGGGGTTTTGCAGCCTCAAAATCTTAGAAGGGCCCGGATGACAATAGATGAGTTAAATATGCGCCTTCGTCTTAATAAGATTGAAAATATCTCAAAAATCAAAACAGCAACTCTGGAAGTTAACGGTGATTTGGGGATTGAATTATACCCGGAACAATCTGCGGCTACTAAGAAAGATGTGCAAGAGATAAAGGATATGCTTAATTCAATCGCTAAGCAGTTAAATATTTCATTATCTTTGGCTGTAATACAAGAAGATAATAATGCTCCGAATGTGTTTGATTCTATCGAGGAAATCCAAAAGAAAGATCCCTTTTAATTGATGAAACAAGCCTGGACAAAAGAATTGAGTTAGCATATATTTATGTTATACTAATACCCCCGGTGGGTAGAATTAAAATGTTAAATGGCATTAAAGCATTAAAAAGGACATGAAAGCAAGGAGCGATTGCATAGCAATGGAAGGGGCGCAGTATCCTGATCATTTCTGAATGCCGGAATTACGAGGTGAGTATAAAACGATCTAATTACTAAAATAAGGGGGTGTTACTAATGCCAAGTTACGATTTTGTATGCAAGGAATGCGGTCACAAATTTAGTGTTTTTTGTAGTATTAGCTCAAAGGACAAACAGACTTGTCCCCAATGCTCGAGTAACAATATAAGTCAACGATTTACTTCGATTAATATTGGTAGTGGCAAGGGTAGTAATACCGGCGGTTCCTTAGGCGGCTCCGGCTTCGGTTGAAGTTGTTAATAAGGAACCGTGTGTTCCTCTATAGTAGTTCAGGCTCAAACTCAAGCCAACGGATTTAGAGTTCTTTATGTTCATGATGTCCAGGCAACCTTAGCTGAAAAGAATTTGGTAACGATGTTTCAGAATAACGATCTCGAGGATTTTGCCCACGAGATTGAGGATATTCTATTAAAAATTATCGATCAAAGTGTATAAGGCAAAGCACAACATTGAACGAGACTTCCTTCAGAGGGGGATTCAACCCCCGCTGAAGGTTAGTCGAGTCCATACTGGACTTAACCGCCCTTTGGCACCCGCCGCCTATAGAGGCGGGGGTCTTAGGGCGGATTAGTTCAGTGATAAAACGTCAAGAGGCTAATCTATAAAATCGGAGAGAAGCAGAAAATTTTGCTTCTTTCCTTTTTAGTTTTAAAACCTGGAGTGCTAATCAATTCTGATAAGGTAACTGCCAAATAGTATTTTTTCGCGGGATGAAATTGTTTCCGCAGATATGAAACATTACTTAATAAGATATTTTTATGTCTGGATAATATATCTTTATATCTGGATATAGAGATATGGAGATATACAGAGGAAGACAATCAAATTTAATGTCTGACGGATATAATTACACTTAAACGGACTATGCAGTTTAGGAAAATACCAAAAAAATATGATATTATTACAATACCCGTACAGGGTAGGGGTGGGTTGTACAAATAATTAAGAAGGAGTGGGCTTAAGATGAGTAGAAAATGGTCATGGGCTAAAGGTGGTATCGCCTTAGGAATTTTAAACATCATTATATTTCTAAGCGGCAACCATCTAGGAACGACAACGGCATATGCTCAAACCACTGGGTATATAACCCAATTTTTTTCACCACAACTTATACCTTTAAGCACATGGACAGCAGGTACATGCGGTACTAGCGACGGTCTTCAGGTAAGTTGGCAGTGGTTGCTGGTATTAGGTATTTTTATTGGTGGATTTATAGGGAAGTTATTATCCCGGGAAAAAAAGGCTCCGGAAATCCCTGTTCTTTGGCAAGCGAGATTCGGTAACAAACCTCAGCTGCGTCTAATTCATGCATTTTTTGGTGGATTCTTGTTGTTGATTGGCGCCCGTATTGCCGGGGGATGTACCAGTTCCCACATAATAAGTGGCATGAGTCAAATGGCTGTAAGCGGTATTCTGTTTGGAGCAGCGGTATTTGCTGCCGGGATCCCCACGGCATTACTCCTATATAGAGGGAAGGAGGTATAATGATGAATCTTTGGTTAGCTATTATTTTCGGAATCGCTTTCGGGTTTATAATGCAGAGGGTTGGGGCTTTTGAATACGAAAAAATTCTTAATGCCTTGCGTTTAAAAGATTTATCCATACCTAAATTTATGTTTTTGACTGTTGCTATCACAACGGTTGGTGTCTTTAGCCTTCGTTCCTTAGGTCTTGTTTCCCTAGACATGATCGTCTATAATCCGGTAGCCAATATCCTCGGTGGTCTGATATTTGGCGTAGGCTTTGCTTTTGCAGGTTACTGTCCCGGAACAAGTATCGGAGCAATGGGGGAAGGGAAGCGGGATGCTGTATTTACTGTTTTGGGAGGTATAGTGGGTGTATTCACCTATACTTTACTTCAGCAATATGCAGGCGTTTCAACGACAATGTTTGATCAGGGGAAAATCAGCCTGGCAAACCTTATCCCGCTTGATCCTTTTTCACTTGCCATCGTCTATAGCATACTTTTGGTGGCACTTGTATTCCTAGTTGATCGTTGGGAGGAAAAAAGACGTAATATCAAGGGGGTTACTAAAAATTCGAAGGGGGTAAATAATAATGCCTAAGAATAATCGTGAAAAAGCTCTTATATCTGTAACTATAGCAATACTGGTATTCTTTATGGTTGCTGCAATCGGTGGCGGATGGCCAAAACAAGGGGTAGCTTCAGATAATAGCCAAGTACTGAAGCAGGCGGTATTTAGTTATTATGAACAGATGCCGGACCACACTTATAAAATTCCTGAGGCTGAGCTTAAAGGGCTTATCGACGCCAACAACCAAGATATCTATATATTGGATATCCGCGAAGCGAAAGACTATGGACAAGGTCATATTGAAGGAGCTATTAACATTCCCTTTAAACAGGTCGGGAACAACCTTGATAAATTACCCCAGGATAAAACGATCATCGTCTATTGCTACACAGGTCAGACCGGTGGACAGACAGCTGCGGCTTTAAATATTGCAGGTTTTAAAGCCAGGTCGTTGAACGGCGGGATGAACAATGGATGGGCTAAATCAGGATACCCAGTTGTAACAAATTAAAATCAATTGAGGTTTTAGAGCGTTGTAAACGCTCTTTTTTTTATTAATGGACGTTAAATATGCACCGTTAGACCGGGGGCCTTTTTTACAAAACGGTAAAAAAGTTTAATGGCATCTTTATTATACTGAATATTTGGAATATACTATGAATATCCGGATAGAAAAAAATAGGAGGGAGTTAGGGATGGAAGATTTAACTTTGGAAGCCCGTAATCGGGCAGGGGACAACTTCAAACAAGGATTTAATTGTGCGGAGTCTATTGTTAAGACTTTTAACGAAATGTGTAATAGTCCCATGAGTCCGGAGGTCATAAAAATGGCCACAGGCTTTGGCGGGGGGCTAGGCCATGCCGGGTGTATATGTGGAGCCCTGGCTGGTTCATCTATGGTACTGGGGATATTAAAAGGGCGTACCGATACAACGGAAAGCAGGGACCCAGCTTATGAACTGACGAAAGAATTTCATGACCGTTTTGAAGGGAAATTCGGAGCAACCTGTTGCCGCTCCCTTAATCCGTATACCTTTGATACTCCGGAGCACCTGCGTAATTGCCTCAAAATCACCGGGGGAACGGGTAAACTTCTCATGGAATTCCTCCAGGAAAAGGACCTCCTTGCTTAAGCTAATTGCAAAGTTATAGAACATATCCAGAGCTTTTACTTAAAGCGATTGCTTTTACGAACAGTTTATAAGCCATAAAAAAGGGCAGAGGTCATTGCTTGGTTTAAGCAGTAACTTCCGCCCTTCTTTAATAGGTGATGAAGATTACGCCCCTCTACTGTACCCGACTAAATAGCATGGCAAGGGTGGGCTACAATATGATATTGATCTATACTGAATATTAAATTATAATTGATGCAAATAACTTTATAGATAGATAAAAAGGTAAAAAGGTAAATAGGTAGTGATCGCTCCAATGAAACTTACCATGGTTCGATCTTATAGAATGTCCCGGTGGGGTTTATAATCTAAGGAAGTAGGGAGAAATTATGCAATTTATCTGTTATTCCAAATGTACAACTTGCCAAAAGGCTCGGAAGTGGTTAGAAGCAAAAGGATTATCCTTCAACGTTCGCGATATTAAAGAAAATAATCCAACTTTCGAAGAACTACAGCAGTGGTATGCATTGAGTGGGCTGCCTTTAAAGCGCTTTTTTAATACCAGCGGTCAACTGTATAAGAACTTAAATCTCAAGGATAAGCTTCCTAGGATGACGGATGAGGAGCAGTTGAGTCTCTTGGCATCAGATGGTATGTTGGTCAAACGCCCACTTTTACTGGGGCAGGATTTTGTCCTTGTAGGGTTCAAAGAAACCGAATGGGAAAAGAGGGTGTCATTTTCTCCATGACAACTTCCGGCTATAGGGCTTAAGGAGTTCAACCAGACTTAAACCGGGATCTAGTTGTACAATTATACCCTCTAAAGTTAATATGCACTTCCCAACCAGGATGAACTGGGAAGGAATATAGATCCCGTGACGATTAATGAGATAAAAGAAGTCTTGAATTGCCACGCCCATTTTAATTTTTCTTAGGGATCCCTTTAAATGCTTTGTCCGCAAGGCTGAGACATCTTGCATAAATTGAGTTCGATCAATAGTTTCAGGCACAATCCCGATACGAGATAGGATATCTAAAAGCTTTCCGTCCTTTCCGCGAATTAAGGCAGCGACAATAGCGTTAAGCTCAGAACGATTTTGATCCGTTAATGTCCCAAAGATTCCAAAATCGATTAAGGCAATTTCTCCCCGAGGTAAAATGAGAATATTTCCAGGGTGGGGATCACCATGAAATTTTCCATCCCGCAGAATTTGGCGGAGAAGACCTTGACTTAAGCGCTTTGCGATCAGCGCATGGTTATAGTCCGATTTCCCGGCGGTGGGTGTCTTAGGGCGGGTTAGATCAGTGATAATTTGATAGAGGGGAATTCCCGGGATATATTCCTGGGTAAGGACGTTGGAGTGGGAAAATTCCCAGTAAACCTTCGGAATGATAAAAGTGCCACGCTTTTTCACCTGGGCTAAAGCTTCCATATTGCGCCCTTCATTCGTAAAGTCGAGTTCCTCCAGAAGGGTTTTAGAAAACTCGTTAAAGAGGGTTCGGACGGGATAGCCCTTTCCCCATGCCGTCTTTTGCTCAAACTGAGCCACAAGGGTGCCGAAAATCTCCAAATCGATTTGTGCAACTTCCCGAATATGAGGGCGTTGGACTTTTACGGCCACCTTTTCACCGCTATTTAGAACCGCCTCATGCACCTGCCCAATGGATGCTGCCGCTAAAGGCTTTGGATTAAAGTCACGAAAGATCAAACTCATTCGCTGCTGAAGGGAGTTTTCAAGGACCTGCTGAATCTCTGGAAAGGAGAAGGGGCGAACCTGATCTTGAAGTTTTGCTAACTCATTGACAAGGGGTTGGGGAATGATATCGGACCGGGTACCGGCCAATTGACCCATTTTAATAAAGGTTGGTCCAAGCTCCGTAAGCGCCTCGCGAAGACGTACTCCAATTAGCGCCAATTCCGCTTCTGTGTAATGGCGATTTGGCCTGCCAAAGCCAGGTAGAGGGAGTGGAATCTGCTCCACAACCCAGTACCCCAGTCCGTAGCGGATGAATACGGAAATAATTTGCGAATATCGTGCTAAATGACTCATTGGTATTCCAAACATATTCCAGGTCCCCACTTCTTGAGAACTCATTACGACATTGACGGGATTTCAGTGCTAAATAGCTAAATCTTTTTCGTTAAAAGCATAAATTCCTAAGCGGAGAAGAAGGATGGTTCCCGCGGTAAGCCCGAGGATTTTTTTCGCGGGATTGGCACTACCCTCTAAGACCTCTTGGGGCTGGTAACACTGAAAAAGGGATAATTGACGTACCCAGGATAATTTATTACTGAGTCCTCCCGCCACATCTAAAGCATAAAAGGCCAAGGTTAACCCGGCGGCGAAAGTAAGGGCCACATCACGCTGGGCAAACCAGGCGGAGAAAAATAGGCTATATGCACCAATGAGGGAATAGAACGTAAACCCAAGGACCCCGAAAAGGAAATAGCGCCAGCGATCAATCGAAATGCCGAAGCGGGAAGTTCCGCTGAATAACCCAAGAAGTGTGGAAAGCACTAAAACTGCATTTCCACTCAGAAGCACAAGGGCTTGTGTGGAAAGAAATTCTTCCCGTGAAACCGGGGTAGAGAGAAGAAAGGCCAGCGAACCATCATCGACCATTTGCGCCAAAAGTTCATTGGCCGACTCTACATTATATAAAACCATAAGCATAGCCCAAATCCGTGCAAAAAATTGACCCGAGATAAAGGCCTCGAAGGTATCTACCCGTGCCTCCTCGGATACTCCGAAGACCGTCTTCACAGCCGAGGGTATATTTTCAGCGATTTGCGTTACGGCTGGATTCACGGCAATTACGGGATAAACCCAAGTTAAGAGTCCTTCATAAAGGATAATTCCCGTGGAGAGCTTGGCAATTTTTTTGCCGTTCTGCTTCATCATGGCTCGAAATAATGCCCGATTCAAAGGCTTATCCCTCCTTTAACTTGAGCTATAAAACTGCATAAACGCATCTTCCAGCTCAAGTGAGCTTTGTTTAAATCGTTTGATATGAACTTGGGCCAGAGTTTTCCATAACAGGTCCTGTTCTCCTGAAACAAGGATTGTAAACTTGAGATCTTCCAGGGAATTGAGGAATAACCCGCTTTCCTTGAGAATCTTGGCATCTTCTTCACCCTCAACCTCGACTTCAAAGGTTTGCCGTTCCTTTTGTTTAAGCAAGCCGATATCTTGAACGGCTAGGAGCTCACCTTCACGAATTATTCCTACCTGTTCACAGGTTCTTTCGATCTCGGCGAATTGATGTGAGGACATGAAAATGGTTTTCCCTTTTTTCTTTTCCTCAAGAATTAGCTCGATGAACTTTTTCTGCATTAATGGATCAAGACCGGAGGTTGGTTCATCCAAAATCAGAACAGGGGAGTCCAGCATCAACGCGGCGATAATTCCTAACTTCTGTTTCATTCCCTTAGACATTTTTCGTATGCGTTGTCTAGGGTTGAGGTCAAGAAAAGCTAAGAGTGCTTTGCGCTTTTTATCAATCACGCCGGACTCTCCATGCATCCCTTCGATAAGATCTAAAAATTCCTCGCCTGTTAGCTGTTCCATGAAGTGGAGTTCACCCGGAAGATAACCAATCAACCGTTTTAACTCGGTACGGTCTTCCCAGCAATCTAATCCATAAATGCTTGCGCTCCCATGATCCGGCTTCATAAAACCCATAAGAACACGAATGGTGGTTGTTTTCCCTGCGCCATTGGGCCCTAAGAAACCAAAAGCAGTCCCCACGTCAACCTGAAAAGAAAGTTTTTTTACCCCCCGACCTTCGCGATAGATTTTTGTAAGCTCATTGACTTCAAGCAAGTCCTTACCACCTTTTCGAGAAAACCATTTACTTCCATAGAATATGCAGATATTAACCAAAAGGTTTTCCTAGTTTTTGGCAAAGAAATAGTGTGAAACCTTAAGAGGTAACGGATTAACCTCAATCTCACCATATCCCGTACTGCTAAGAAGCCGGATGATATCCTGTTCGTAGGGCAACCCTTGGAAATCTTCATGGCAAGCAAGGAAAAAACTCATTAAATTTTGCGGAATATGCGTTTGGATAAAGGGGAGGGAAGAATGTGTGCCGCGTAAGGCCGTTAATATTCCAATCCTTCCTCCCGGAACAAGCCATGTTTTTAACTGTCTTAATAGCTCAATACGCTGTTCGGGCGTAAAATAGTAAATATTATTATTCAGTAGACAACAGTCGTACTTTTCAGGTGGTGGAGTAAGATTAAGGATGTTAGCGCACTCAAAACGAAGTCTACCTCCGGACGATAAGGCAAGTCCCTGTGCTCGTTCGATAACGGATGGATTGATATCGATTCCCAACCCTCGAATATTCGAAAATTCATTGCAGAGCTTTTGCAGATAGAAGCCTTCCCCGCAGCCCACGTCGAGGATTCTTAGCCAACGTTCTTTTTCGCATCGTCCTTTAAGCACGGGCCATACGAAAAGTTCAGATGCTCTTGAAGCCCGGGAGATAAGTTCGTTTGCCATTTCACTTTCCATGTTCACAGGGGAGGTGAAACCCTCGATACGGCCGGGTAGCTCGGCAAAAACGGGTCCCCAATAGAGGACAAATTCCTTATACATGGCCTCCAGCCCGTAGTCACGATAGACATCAATAGACTTGCCAACTCGGCTTAAGCGGTATTTATCTTCGTGTTTGTGAAGCAGGTTTTGAAGCTTGGCTTGCTCAAGCCAATGGTCCAGTAAAACCGGATCCCAATTGGGATTAAGCGCTAATAACTCTTCTTTGGAGTGCTCTTCTCGTAAAACCTGCCAAAGTTCAAGTTCGAATCCAGTGTGAATAAGCCAAAGAAACCCTAGACTTTCCATAAGGGTGACTGTTTTCCCAAGCAGCGTTAACATTCCGGTTTCCATCAAGTTCATCCTTTCATATATATAGCCCCTGTCGCAACAGGGGCTATTAACAGTTGTCATAACGCTGGACGGTGCCTCCTTGGAATTGGCACATTGCATCTTATGCTCAGCAAACCTTAGGTGTGTTTAGAAAAGGTTCAACCGGCACCCTTATTGAACGAGACTTCCTTCAGAGGGGGATTCAACCCCCGCTGAAGGTTAGTCGAGTCCATACTGGACTTAACCGCCCTTTGGCACCCGCCGCCTATAGAGGCGGGGGTCTTAGGGCGGATTAGTTCAGTGATAAACTTTGGCTATTGGGAAGGAGTTTGTTGGTAGAAGATAGAATATGGAACTTGGTATATTTAAAAGTCCTTTATTCTTTGGCTAGTGCCAAGAAAAGCTTTTTTCCTTAGAAGAATCAGGCTGCGCCATGCCGGCGTGGATAGTATTGAAGTATTCGTATAAATTATGTTTGTACTAAAAGCCGGCTTATGAGAAGGGCATTTGCGGTAATTGAGGGAGGGCATAGGTTGAAAGATGATCAACACAGAGGGATTTGATATCGACTTGGATCAATGGATTGTTAAGAAGTTATATAGTCTTATAGAAGTAGATGAGGAAGCGAGAAAACGTGGCAAACAAGCAATTCATCCATATGTGTTAGTGGGAAAACCTGAAGATGAAAAGCTGACCACATTTTCAATTGAAAAAGGTTATCGTGAAGCAGTTAATGAGGCTATAAAATATGCAATTGATCAATCATCTCAACAAAAATGTATCATCATTTGTTACGATGGATTTGTAAGGATAAAAGGGGTTCGTCTAGACGGATTCTTGTATCAGGTTTATAGCAGGAATGGTAAATGGCTTCAATTTGCACAGGGTTATCGACCAAAAGGATTATTCAAGCAATATAAGAGGATAGGTGATCTGGTGTTCGTCGGTGAGGAAGAATACCCTATCTGATATCGGCTTATTATTATTCAAATAGTAAATAGAACTTTAGCCCGTTATAGTCATAAATGGGCAAAAATAGGGTGGAACCACGAGAATAGACTCTCTTCCCTTACAAAAGGTATGGGACGGGAGTTATTTATTTACTAATAGCCATGAATTTGTTTGATTTAAATACAAATAATAGATAGGTCATATTATAGGGGCTCATCAATATTTTAAAAAGGAGATAGCCATGGTACATGACCAAGTAACTCTAAAAACCGGATGGAATTTCGACAATACCTATGCTTTGCTTCCTGGCTTATTTCATACAAAACTTAGCCCTGACCCGGTAACCTCGCCAAAATTAGTTATTCTCAACGAAAAATTGACTAAAAGCTTAGGACTGAATGAACGACTGCTAAAAAGTGATGAAAATATAATGGTGTTAGCTGGTAATAGGCTTCCCGAAGGTGCTGAACCTTTGGCCCAGGCCTATGCCGGGCATCAATTCGGTCATTTTACCATGTTAGGGGATGGGAGGGCTTTATTACTGGGAGAACAGATTACCCCTGAGGGTGAACGATACGATATCCAACTCAAGGGTTCTGGTAAAACCCCATACTCGCGCGGTGGTGACGGTCGGGCGGCTGTTGGCCCCATGCTCCGTGAATACATCATAAGTGAGGCAATGTTTGGGCTGGGTATCCCTACTACCCGTTCCTTAGCGGTAGTTACAACCGGTGAGTCGATTGTACGCGAAACCCTGCTGCCGGGTGCGATACTTACGCGCATAGCCGCCAGCCATATTCGTGTAGGTACCTTTCAATATGTTTCACAGTGGGGCACAGTCGGGGAGCTCAGGACCCTAGCCGAATATACCTTAAAACGGCATTTTGGCAACAGCGACGCCGATAATCCCTATCTATTTTTGCTTCAGGAAGTCATTAAGCGTCAAGCTTTACTAATTGCTCAATGGCAGCTTGTTGGATTTATTCACGGAGTAATGAATACCGATAACATGGCGGTTAGTGGAGAGACTATTGATTATGGGCCATGCGCCTTTATGGATACTTATGATCCGGCGACCGTATTTAGTTCGATTGATCGTCAAGGCCGTTATGCCTATAGAAATCAACCCTATATGGCGGGCTGGAATCTGGCAAGATTTGCCGAAGCCCTTTTGCCGTTGCTCAATGCGAATGAGGAGGAGGCTATTAAGCTTGCAGAAGCAGAGGTTTCCGGGTTTTTTGAGCTGTTTCGGAAAAATTGGCTGGCAGGGATGAGGGCAAAGCTGGGGTTATTTAAAGAAGAGCCGGAAGACGAATTATTAATTAAGGGGCTTCTTGATTTAATGGAAAAGCATCAAGCAGATTATACGAATACTTTTCTTGCCTTAACCTTTAATAACCCGGGGGATTCAGCTTTATTCAGCAGTGCCGAATTCGGCGGGTGGAAAACACAGTGGCAAGCGAGATTAGATAGACAACAGGAATCAAAGGACTCCTCGCACCAGTTGATGAGAAACAGCAATCCTGCGGTAATCCCGCGCAACCATCGGGTAGAAGCCGCCTTGAAAAGTGCGGAAGCGGGAGACTATAGTGCTTTAAGGCAACTACTTCAGGTTCTTTCCAAGCCTTATGCTCACCTGTCGGAGCAACTTGAGTACAGTGCTCTACCAGAGCCTTCTAACTGCGCTTATCGCACTTTTTGTGGAACCTAAGCCTTAATTGCGTTCCAATTTTGTAAGCTTACTTTTCTTTCAAAAGCTCTTCATAGTCTGGATTTTTGGTCATCTCCGCTTTGACGAAGGGGCAAACGGGGATGATCTTTTTATGCTCTTGCCGCGCCCAGTCGGTGAGTTCTTGGAGCAGTTTCCTGGCGATATTTTGCCCACGCAGTTCTTCCGACACGAAAGTACGATCCACGGTTATGGTATGTTCATCTTCGTTTTTATAGGTCATCTCCGCCAGGGGCATTGACTCTGATTCACCAATATAGAAGCTTTTGCCGCCATGATTAATCATCAAATGATTCACTCTCCATTTCGATAATTCGATGTGGGATTTGGTAATTATAGTTTAACTTGGAAACTGGAATTTTGCATTAATTCTATAGCTACCCTAGATAAATAATGGGGGGGAAAGAGATGGAAGATTAACTCAGTCACCGGATCACGGAAGCACGCCTTCTGATTCACATAAAAAACAGGCTTTTGGTGTATGACTAAAATAATTCTTGTCCGACTAATTTTGAGAGGGTATAGGATATTATATGGATAACTTTTTTAAGCTGAAGGAATTGGGAACCAATCTGAGAACGGAGGTCCTAGCTGGGATCACCACCTTTTTAACGATGGCCTATATTATTGTAGTGAATCCAGCGATTCTTTCCGCTGCCGGGATTCCTTTTGAGCAAGTATTTATGGCCACGGTTCTAGCGGCTGTAATTGGAACGCTGATCATGGCGTTTTTTGCTAATTACCCCATCGCAATTGCTCCGGGGATGGGGTTAAATGCCTACTTTACTAGTGTCGTTGCTGCGCAAGGAATCAGCTATCGGGTTGTTTTGGGTGCGGTTTTCGTTGCCGGTGTTATTTTTCTGCTCTTAACCTTTACCCGTTTCCGTGAGTTGCTCATCGAAACGATCCCCAGTGCCTTAAAGTATGCCATCACTTCGGGAATCGGGCTTTTTATCGCCTTTAACGGTTTAAAGATGGCTAATATCGTTGTGGATAATCCCAGCACCCTTGTAGCTTTTGGTAACCTTCGCGACCCAATTGCGCTCTTGAGTATCGTTGGCCTACTCACCACTTTGCTCTTAATTGTCCGTCAAGTCAAGGGAGCTTTATTCCTGGGTATGTTTGTCACGGCAATCCTGGGATACTTTATGGGAATGCTGGGGCTGAAGGGGATTGTGTCTTTGCCTCCCACCCCTGTTTTCTTTGATTTTGATCTGGCGGGAGTTTTTTCCCAGGGCTTATATGCGGTGGTTTTTTCGTTTTTGCTGGTAACCATTTTTGATACTACGGGAACTATGATCGGGGTGACCGAGCAGGCCGGTCTCATGAAAAATGGGAAACTGCCCCGGGCAAAAATGGCTTTTACCGCGGATGCGGTGGCGACTACCGTGGGGGCAGCTCTGGGGACTAGTCCATCTACTGCCTATATCGAGTCCTCTGCCGGGGTAGCGGCCGGCGGACGTTCCGGAATGACTGCTTTAGTCGTTGCTGTGTTATTCTTAGTCGCTTTGTTTTTTTCACCATTAGTGGCGGCGGTATCGTCTCTTCCCTCAATAACAGCACCGGCTTTGATCATTGTGGGCTGTTACATGATGGAGGGGTTAGCAAAAATTAATTGGCAGGAATTCGATGAAGCCTTTCCGGCCTTCGCCGTGATTCTGACCATGCCCCTGACTTCGAGCATCTCAACAGGAATCTCGATTGGCGTGATTGTATATCCCTTAATGAAGCTTTTCGCCGGTAAGGGAAGAGAGGTTTCTCCCATTATCTATTTCTTTGCTGTCCTCTTCATCCTCCAACTGGTGCTTGCACACTAGATAAAAACGAAATTACTAAAAATACAAAAAACATAGATTTTAGTACGGTGAGTAAGGTATAGTTAGAGGTAGAAGTGTAATCTACTTCATATTCAAGTTAAGAGGGAGGCTAGGAATTGGATTCAGAAAAAGTTATTAATATGAAACCGAAACTAAAAATGGGCAGAAACTTCATTACACTTGGCATTGTGATCTTATTTATTGTTGTCATAGCTCTAAATTCCTTTGTGATCGTGAATGCGGGCCAAAGAGGTATCGTTTTGCAATTAGGGGCTGTCCGCCCGGTGGTCTTAACCGAAGGACTGCATTTTAGGATTCCTTTCGTTCAAACCGTAGTTCCTTTAGAGGTGCGAGTCCAAAAATCTCAATCCGATCAGACGGCGGCTTCCAAAGACCTGCAGATCGTCACCACCACTGTAGCCGTTAACTTTCACCTTGATCCGAATCAAGTGAATAAGCTTTATCAGGATGTAGGGTTAGCTTATGGAGAACGGATTGTTGACCCGGCTATCGGTGAGGCGGTAAAAGCCATAACTGCTCAATACACAGCTGAGGAGCTGATCTCTAAGCGTTCGGAAGTCAGCTCCAAGATCAAAGAGACTCTCTCTTCTAAATTAGCCACTTACTATATGGTTCTGGATGAAATCAATATTACCGAGTTTAAATTCAGTGAAGAATTTAATAATGCCATTGAACAAAAACAAATTGCTGAGCAGCAAGCTTTAAAGGCTAGTCTTGATCTGCAAAGAATTGAAATCGAGGCCAAACAAAAAGTTGAACAAGCGAAAGCTGAAGCAGAATCTTTGCGTCTACAAAAACAAGAAGTTACCCCTGAACTTGTGCAACTAAGGGAAATTGAAGCTCAGATGAAAGCCATTGAAAAATGGGATGGTAAACTGCCCAATGTTACCGGCGGTGCTGTTCCATTTATCGATGTGGGTGGTGCTCAATAGAAGGCTTAATTAATCAAAAAATCCTCAATCCATACTCCTTGCTTTATGCGGGGAGTTTTTTTGTGTTTGCTCAGCACTTTCGTATATTTTCACTGAGTATCGCATAGGTTAATTTTATTCACTGGATATTAACTACGAATCCATTGTATTCCAGCAGTCCTTCATTAAAATAATAGGTGAGGTGATTGAAGTGAAGGAAATCAATATCGCCCAAGTTCTGGTGCGTAAGCGGAAGGAAAAAGGAATCACTCAAGAAGAACTGGCAAGTTATATGGGCGTTTCCAAGGCATCTGTTTCCAAATGGGAAACAGGTCAAAGCTATCCTGATGTGACCTTTCTTCCCCAGTTGGCCACCTACTTTAACCTGAGTATTGATGAATTGATGGACTATAAGCCCCAAATGAAAAAAGAAGATATTCGTCGGTTGTACAAAAGGTTGTCGGCTGATTTTGCAGTAAAGCCCGTTGCTGAGGTGATGGAAGAGTGTCGCCTGATCATTAAAAAATATTTCTCCTGCTTTCCGTTATTGCTCCAGATGGGGAGCCTGATGGTTAATCATGCGGGCCTGCTTAAGAACCAGCAAGAAGCGGCCGCTTTGATTGGGGAGGCTAAGGCTCTTTTTATCCGGGTTAAAGAGGAAGCAGAGGATGTGTCACTGACCAAGCAAGCCCTCTACTGTGAGGCTCTTTGTAATCTTGGTCTTGGTGACCCCCAGGGTGTACTGGACCTGCTGGAAGGGAAAGTTGAGCCTGCCCTGCCGCCCGAATCCTTATTGGCTTCTGCTTACCAAATGACAGGGCGTGTGGAAGAGGCCAAAGCAGTTCTGCAAGTAGGAATTTTTCAAAATCTCGTCATGATGTTTAATTTTTTTCCTGCCTATCTAATTCTTTGTGGAGATGACTCTGCGAAATTTGAGGAAACCCTGCGACGTGCCCTTGTGATGGTGGAAGCCTTTGATATGAAGCGTCTGCACCCGGCGGTTACAATTGGTATTTACCTAACTGCTGCTCAAGGATATGTTACTCAGGGGAATCATGATCAAGCTCTGGAAATGCTTCAGCAGTATACAGCCTTGGTCACCGGTGATATCTATCCGATGCAATTGCATGGTGATGCATTTTTTGACCTCTTGGATCGTTGGCTGGAAGATCTGGATCTGGGGACAAACCTCCCCCGCAATGAAAAGACTATCCGCCAAAGTATGGCGGAGGCAGTGGTTCGTAATCCGGTATATGCGGTGCTTGCTGAAGAGAAACATTTCCAAAGGATCGTTGAAAAGCTTCGGAATAATGCTCTTAAGTAATCGAGGGAAAGGAAAAGGAGGATATATCATGGAACAAGGACTTGAAAAAAGGCTAACGAAGAAACGTTTGATTCTATTCGTGGCTTTAGTTATGGCCTTAGGGTGGATTACCTTTTTACTAATTCCCTTTTTAGGGCTAGCCTATGGGCAAGGGTTATCCATAATCATTCTGGCCGGGGCGATGTTTACTCCGGCAATAAGCAATCTACTAACCAGGCTCATTACCAAAGAGGGGTTTGGGAAGATGTATCTGCGCCCTAATTTTAAGGGAAATATCAAAAAGTATTTGTTGGTGTTCTTTGGTCCTACTCTTTTAGTATTTTTGAGCGGTGCGGTTTACTTTCTGATTTTCCCGGCAACCTTCGACCCTGAACTGACTGTATTAAAGCAAATTCTGGCCGCGGGGGGTCGTAGCGGGGTCTCTGTATCGAACCTGTTACTGATCACCATATTGCAGATAATTATCATTGGTCCGGTGGTCAATATTATTCCGACCTTAGGGGAAGAGTTGGGCTGGAGGGGGTATCTGCTGCCAAAATTGCGGGAGTTCTATTCCGATCGGGCTGCTTTGGTGATTACCGGGGTTACCTGGGGAGTATGGCATCTTCCGGTTATCGTCATGGGGCATAATTATGGAACGGAGTATATTGGCTATCCCTGGTTGGGGATCTTGGCCATGATAGTTTTCTGTGTGGTCCTGGGAATAGTGGAAGGCTATGCCACCATCAAGCTGGACAGTGCTATTCCGGCCGCCATGATCCATTCTACAGTAAATGCCAGTGCAGCCCTCCCTATTTATTTGGCGGTAAGTGGTTTTAATCCGCTGCTTGGCCCGGCCATAACCGGTCTGGCCGGGGGAATCCCCTTTATCCTGGTTGCGATTGTGTTGTTCCTTAAGGTGGGCAAGCAAAAAATAAGCTAAGTAAATGTATTACGCATAGGGATCGTATTTGAAGGGTAACTATTTGGAAATTCCGAATAGTTGCCCTTTCTTGTAATCTTCGCGTCATTGTCAAAACGAATCAATCAGTGGGAAAAGTAAACAACGATTTATCACAACCGCCAAGGTGATCATTTCTATGACCTGACTACTTTGGCGGTTGTTTTTTTAGCTGATCTTCTTCAGCTTTAATTTTATCTAATCCTATTGTATATAGTGGAAGAAGTATATAATAGTGTAGAGCACGAGGTAATAACTGGAAGGGTAATTTTCCGTTGAATAGAACTATAAATTACAATGTGACTAAAAGGAGTTGATTACTATAAAGATTGGGGAATTGAGGCACTGACAGATAATGCCAATCCCATAGTTTTGGGATTTTTCTGCAAGGGATGAACACGATACTTAGTAGTTAGAGTGGATATTTTTAGCGAGGTCTCAATAGTTGAAGTTTCGCTATTTATATGGGGAATACTGTAATTTCTAAGATTCCCTAAAAAACGAGGTAAATTAGGAGAGGATCAGAGCCATGATTCATGAGATCAGGTTACAGACTAGAAAAAAGGATGAAATGCTCGATATTACGGCGGAAGTTAAGGAAATATTGGACCGGGAAAAGGTTCAAGAAGGGCTTGTCGTAATCTACTGTCCCCATACAACAGCAGGGATCACGATCAACGAAAATGCGGATCCGGATGTACAGAAGGATATCCTGCGAAGACTTGAGGAGACTTATCCGAGGGATGACTTTAAAGACCGGCATATTGAGGGGAATTCTGCCGCGCACTTGAAAGCGAGTACAGTAGGGGCATCCCAGACTGTCATCATCCAGAAGGGAAAGTTATTTTTGGGACGCTGGCAGGGGATTTATTTTTGTGAGTTTGATGGCCCGCGGCCACGATCGTGTTTCGTGAAGATCGTAAAGGAATAGGAGCTGGCAAAAATAGTTATTATGAAGCTTTTTTCAGTGATTTAGCTGGGCTAAATGGTATAATGAAAGAAAAAGATGAGGAGAAGATCGATGCTTACTGGAGAAATTCGAAATAAAGTGGATAAAATCTGGACCGATATCTGGGCAGGTGGGATCACCAACCCCCTGACCGTTATCGAGCAGCTTACATATTTAATGTTCATCCGTTCCCTTGATGAAAAGGAACTCAATAACGAAAACTTTGAGGCTATGAGCGGTGTGGAGATGCCGAAAATCTTTCCCCGGACCGAAGAAGGCCAAGCCATGCGCTGGAGTAAGTTCAAAACTAAAGATGCCCGCTTGATCTATGAGATCGTCGGCACAAAAGTCTTTCCCTTCATCAAAGGCATGAATGGGGAGAATGAGACGGCTTTTTCCCGCTATATGCAAGATGCTATGTTTCTCATCCCTACTCCTCAGGTCTTGCAAAAGATCATTACGGGGTTAGATGAGTTGTATGAACACGATATTAAAAACCTTGATATGCAAGGGGACCTTTATGAATACATGCTCGGAAAGCTGGCTACGGCCGGGCAAAACGGTCAATTCCGCACACCCAAGCATATCCGGGATATGATGGTCAGGCTTCTGGCCCCAACTCCGGAGGATACTATTTGTGATCCGGCCTGTGGAACGGCGGGTTTTCTGGTGTCCTCGGCTGAATATATTCGCGAAAAGTATGAGTCGGCAATGACCAGTGAGCAGTGGGAGCATTTTGAAGGGAAGATGTTCACGGGCTTTGATACGGATCGAACTATGCTCCGTCTTTCGGCCATGAACCTCATGCTCCATTCGATTACCCAGCCCCATATCGACTATGTGGATAGTGTATCGAAGCAGAACAGTATTTCTTCTGCTTATGATATTATCCTCGCCAATCCTCCCTTTACCGGCACGGTGGATGCGGAAAGTATTAACGATAACTTAAAGGCAGTCTGTAATACCAAGAAGACCGAGCTTTTATTTGTGGCCCTCTTTCTCAGAATGCTCCGTAAAGGGGGACGCTGCGCCTGTATTGTACCCGATGGGGTCTTATTCGGGACCACCAAGGCCCATAAAGCCCTGCGCCAGGAGTTGGTGGAAAATCATCAGCTTCAAGCGGTGATCTCCATGCCCAGCGGAGTGTTTAAGCCCTATGCGGGAGTGAGTACTGCCGTCCTCATCTTTACGAAGACCGGGGCAGGGGGAACGGATAAGGTCTGGTTCTATGATATGAAAGCCGATGGCTTCTCCTTAGATGATAAGCGCACCCCCATTGAAGCCAATGATATCCCCGATTTGCTTACACGCTTTCATAATCTGGAGGGAGAAGGAGAGCGTAAACCCACCGAGCAAAGCTTTTTCGTGGCGAAATCGGCCATCGAGGAAAATGACTACGACCTGTCCATTAACCGGTATAAGGAAGTGGTCTATGAAAAGGTAGAGTATGACCCGCCGGCGGTGATTATGGAGCGACTGGATAAGCTGAGCCTGGAGATCGCCTCTAAGATGGAGGAGTTAAGGGGGCTAATCCGGTGAGTAAGTGGGAAATGGTAAGGTTGGGCGGGTTAGGAGATTTTAAGAGTGGGGGAACGCCTACTAGAAGTAAGCCTGAGTATTTTGAAGGAGATATACCGTGGATAACCACCGTTTCTCTGGGTAAAACATTTATTGATGAAAGTGATGCTGTTGAGTATATCACGGAGGAAGCTATTGCAAATAGTGCAACTAAATTAATCGAAACAAATTCTGTAATTATTGGAATAAGGGTAGGCGTCGGGAAGGTTTCTATTAATAAAGTCCCTATTTGTACCAATCAAGATATTATTTCTATTGAAAATATTGATGAGGGAAAAGTTTATAAACCTTATATGGTTCATTGTATAATGAGTTATACGAACTATTTCGATTCTCAAAAAAGGGGAGCAACTATTCAGGGAATCAATAGTGGTCTACTAAAAGAACTTAGTATCCCCCTCCCACCCCTCGAAACCCAAAAGCAAATTGCTAAAACCTTAGATACCGTTACCGAACTCCTTGTCATGCGTAAACAACAGCTTGGGGAGCTTGATAACCTTATCAAATCTACCTTTTATGATATGTTTGGGGATCCGGTTTCGAATGAGAAGGGGTGGGAGGTTACTAGATTAGGTGAGTGCTTAAGCATAATAGGAGGATATGCTTTTAGAAGTACGGATTACGCTCTTGATGGGATACCCGTAATTAAAATTGGCAATATCAATTCTGGCACGTTCATTGATAAGGACATTTCTTTTTGGAATTACGATAAAAAACTTGATAAATATTTATTATATCCAAACGACATAGTTTTTTCGCTGACTGGTACCGTAGGAAAAGAAGATTATGCGAATGTTTGCATATTACCAGATACATATGATTGTTATTACTTAAATCAACGAAACGCAAAGTTAGTACTTAATAAAGATATAAATGTTCATTTTCTATTGTATTTATTAAAAGATAATAAGCTCAAAGGGCAACTAACAGGCCTCAGCCGTGGTATCCGGCAAGCAAATATCTCAAATTCTGATATTTTGTCTCTAAATGCACCCCTTCCCCCTCTCCCCCTCCAAATCCAATTCGCCGAAATCGTCACCCACATTGAAGAACAAAAAGCCCTTGTGAAAAAGGCCGTCCGAGAAACCCAATACCTATTTGACTGCTTAATGAGTGAGTACTTTGAGTAGAGATATGGGGGAATTATGATGAATAACAAAAAGATAAAAGCAAAAATAAACGCAAAGGGAACAGAAATCACAGTGCTTTCAAGTGGAAGCGAAGATGATTATATTTCTTTAACGGATATTGCCAGATTCAAAAGTGATGATCCAAGTGCTGTAATTCAAAACTGGATGAGGAATAGAGATACTATAGAATTTTTGGGTTTATGGGAGCAATTAAGTAATGCCGATTTTAAACCCCTCGAATTCGAGGGGTTTAAAAATGAAGCTGGCGCAAATTCTTTTGTTCTCTCTCCCCAAAAGTGGATTTCAACAACGAACGCAATTGGTATCATTTCAAAATCAGGAAGATACGGCGGAACTTTCGCTCATAAGGATATTGCTTTTGAATTTGCGTCATGGATATCTGCTGAATTCAAGCTATATATTATAAAAGACTATCAGCGTTTAAAGGCAGACGAAAACAGCAGATTGTCCCTAGATTGGGATGTCCAACGCACACTTGCAAAGATAAATTATAAAATACACACAGATGCTATTAAGGATAACCTTATTCCGGAGAATGTATCAAAAATACAGGCGGGGATTACCTATGCTAATGAAGCAGATATGCTTAATGTTGCGTTATTTGGGAAGACGGCAAAGGAATGGCGTATGGAAAACCCTGATTTAAAAGGTAATGTCCGAGACAATGCCACCTTGCAACAGCTAATTGTAATGGCGAACCTTGAGAGTCTGAATGCCGAGTTTATCCGACAGGGCTTGGATCAACAGGAGCGTTTGTTAAGACTTAATAGAACTGCGATAGAGCAAATGCGATCTTTGCTCGATAATCCAAGTGTCAAGAAATTAGGGAAGCTGGATTGAATCATTAAAATAGCTAAGAGGTGATTTCATGACTGCAAACTTCGATTTCCTGCGGGGACAAACGGAATATGCCTTATTTTCTACTGCTTGTATCGAAGCAGAGCGGGTCTTAGCCACTTCTCCGGCTATGGCGGCGGTGGGGAGCCGCAAGGCCTTTGAGCTGGCTGTGAAATGGGTCTATGCTGCGGATACCACCATCTTCATGCCCTATAAGGACAATTTACAGGCTTTGATTCATGAACCCTCTTTCAAATTCGCAGTGGATACCCAAACTTGGCATAAACTGCCCTATATCATAAAGCTAGGGAACCTGGCGGTCCACACGGAAAAGGCCATCGCTTCCAGTGAGGCTGTCCTTTCCCTTGCGGCCCTTTTCGAATTCGTGCAGTGGATCGATTATTGCTATGGTCAAGATTATCAGGAGCGATCTTTTGATGAAGCCAAGATTCCCGCTGAGAAGGTCATCCTGGACGAAGCTAAGATCAAGGAAAAGGATAGCTTGATCGAGGAAAAAGAAGCGGAGATTCAAGCCCTTCGTGCTCAGATTGAGGCCATGAGTGAGCACCTAACCGCAGGAAAAACCCAGCACAAGGAAGAGCGTCAATTCACCCCGGGGGATATCTCGGAGTTTCTCACCCGTAAAAAATATATCGATGTGGATCTGAAGCTCTCGGGCTGGGTCTTTGGGGATGATGTACGGGAAGAGGTGGAACTCACCGGTATGCCGAATCCGGAAGGGAAAGGCTATGCCGATTATGTCCTTTATGGGAAGGACGGGCTCCCCCTGGCTGTGATTGAGGCTAAGCGAACCTCTAAGGACCCGAAGATCGGTACCCAGCAGGCGAAGCTCTATGCGGATTGTTTGGAAAGGATGACCGGCAGACGACCGCTGATGTTCACCACCAACGGCTTTGCAACCTATCTGTGGGATGATCTGACTTCCCCCCAGCGCCAAGTGAGCGGGGTCTTCTCCAAAGGGGACCTGCAAAAGCTGATCAATCGCCGCCGTGAACGCAAAGCCTTAGGGGATATTCCCATCGATGATAAAATCACGGATCGTTACTATCAGAAGGAAGGGATTCGGGCTGTATGTGAAGCTATCGAGACCGGCCACCGGAAATTCTTGCTGGTCATGGCCACCGGAACCGGGAAAACCCGGACAGCCTCCAGTTTAACGGATGTCCTGTCCCGGGGTGGCTAT
>NZ_CEVWNY010000045.1:0-23189 GCF_982384815.1 Desulfitobacterium sp.
AATGCGGGATTTTTCCTGAGCATAAGTGAAGGATCTTTTTTAACCAATCGATTTGCATTGGAATTTTTACAATCTCAAATGTGAAAATGCGCATTATGACAAAGCAGGATTTTCCTGAGCATAAAGGTCGGAACTTTTCAGACCGCTAATCAATATTGGAATTTTTATAATCCGAAGGTGAAAATATACATTTACAAGGAAGTTTGGTGCTAACTTCTATAGCATAGGTATGAACCGGAAACCTCTAATCAATCCTTAAATTGGAACTAAAACTCTTATTGACAATAAGTGTCAAGAAGAATAAACTATTAACTGTCTCGATCGTTAAGCTACTTAACGTTTTACCTACTTACCAATTATTTACCAAAGGAGATTGAAACTATGCAGATTAGCAATGCTGAGAAAATCTATGAAATAATGGAGAGGTTTCGCAGAAATATTGCCACCAAAAAAATGAACGGCGAGATCCCCCACAGCGAGTTCAAGCTGCTCAAGGTGATACAAAGAAAAAATGGCGAGGGCGAAGGTGTGACGATTTCCAACCTCAGCGAGCAGATCGGCGTGAGTAAATCTGCCATTTCGCAGATGATCAATCATCTTGAGGATGAAGGATACATCGAACGGGGGTCCACCAAGAATGACCGGCGGCTTGTCTATGTTCATCTGACCCCTCGCGGTGAACACTTTTTAACTGAACAATACCAAAAGTTTTTACAAGGGATGACGGAAATTTTCAACAAAATGGGCGAAAAAGATACGGCAGAATTGCTTCGCCTCTTGGAAAAGCTTTATGAAATCGTTACTGAAAGAGTTTAAGTAAATCGCCTATTAATAGGGGTGGAGGTCGTAACATGCTTAGATTGATTAGATATATAAAACCCTATTACGGGCTTATATTGGGGGCAATCGCCCTGCTGTTTGTGCAGGCAAACTGCGACTTGGCCTTGCCTGACTACATGTCGGACATTGTCAATACCGGGATTATATCCGGAAACACTAATTTCATTTTGAAAACGGGAGCGATAATGCTGTTGATCACTCTTTTGGGAACAGCAGCTTCGGTCACGGTGGGTTTTTTAGCCGCCCGCACAGCCGCCGGCGTTTCCCGGGACTTGCGCTCCGGTGTTTTTAAGAAAGTCGAACATTTTACCCATGCCGAATTCGATCACTTCTCCACTGCTTCCTTAATTACCCGCACCACCAACGATATTACCCAATTGCAGAACGTTTTGGTAATGATGATTCGTTTGATTTTTTACGCACCGATTTTGGGCGTGGGTGGAGTTATTAAAGCCATTTCCAGCAGCCCCTCCATGTCCTGGATCATCGGTATTGCCGTAATTTGTCTACTGGGCATCGTGGGGACCTTGTTTAGCGTGGTTCTGCCCAAGTTCAAAATGATTCAGTCCTTAGTGGACCGCTTAAACTTAGTAGTTCGCGAGAACCTTGAAGGGATGCTGGTCATTCGGGCTTTTAATACCCAGAATTTCGAAGGACAACGCTTTGACAAAGCCAATCGGGACTTACTGGATACCAACCTTTTCGTGAATCGAACCATGGCTCTTATGATGCCGCTGATGATGCTGATCATGAATCTGGTGACTGTGATTATTGTCTGGGTGGGTGCGAAACAAGTTTCTTCCTTCCAAATGGGAATCGGCGATATGATGGCCTATATGCAATATGCCATGCAAATTATCATGTCCTTCTTAATGATGTCGGCGATGTTTATCATGGTCCCCCGGGCTGCCGTGGCCGCGGATAGAATCGCCGATGTTCTGGAGAAGGAAGAAAGTATTAAAGATCCCGACACACCGGTCAATTTCAAGGAAAACTTCCGCCCCACCATTGAATTTCACAATGTGAACTTTGCTTATCCGGGCGGGGAAGATTATGTCCTGCACAACATCGATTTCGTAGCCAAGGCCGGTCAAACAACGGCCATAATCGGCTCAACCGGCAGCGGCAAATCCACCTTGTTAAACCTAATCATGCGTTTCTATGATGTAAGTTCCGGAGCAATCCTCATTGATGGTCAGGATGTTCGGACAGTCACCCGCAAAACTTTGCGGGAAAAAATCGGCTATATCCCTCAAAAAAGCATCCTTTTCTCCGGCTCCATTAAATCCAATTTGTTGTACGGTGATAAAAATGCCGGCGTTGCCACTTTAGATAAGGCAGCGGCGATTGCCCAAGCTACAGAATTTATCGCCGCCAAAGAAGATGGTTATGACTCGATCATCGCCCAAGGCGGGACCAATGTCTCCGGCGGACAAAGACAGCGTCTCTCTATTGCCAGGGCTTTGGTAAAAAATGCTCCGATATATCTCTTTGATGATAGCTTTTCCGCCCTGGACTTGAAGACGGATCGCAATCTGCGAGCCGCCCTCAATCGTGAAACCAGTGATAGCACCATTCTTCTGGTGGCACAACGGGTCAGCACAATTAGGAATGCGGATCAGATTATCGTCCTCGATAATGGCTATATCGTTGGCAAAGGAACCCACAACGAACTTTTAGAAACTTGCGAAGTCTATCAGCAGATCGCCTATTCGCAATTAAGTGAGGAGGAATTGGCGAGATGAGTACCACACAATATAAATCAGGGGCCCAAGGGGGCCGTGGAGGAATGGGGGGCATGGGGGGCCCGGGTGGAGGAATGCGTGGCGGTGGAATGCGTGGCGGAATGCCGGGTGGGGGTGAAAAGGCTAAAGATTTTGGCAAAACCCTCCGAACCTTAAGCGTTTATTTAAAGCCCTATAAAACCACGATCTCTGTCGTCGTTTTCTTCGCCTTATTTTCGACGATTTTCACCATTGTGGGACCGAAATTACTGGGTAAGGTCACCACGAAACTAGCCGAAGGCTTATTCGCCTGGTATGCCCAGACGGGGCTATTGACCAACTTCGATTATATCGGCCGCATCATTGCCCTATTAATTGGTCTTTACTTTGTTTCGGCGGCCTGCTCCTATATTCAGGGATATCTTATGTCCGGTGTAGCCATGGATGTCACTTATCGGTTGCGCCGGGAGATTTCCGAAAAGATGAACCGCATCCCCCTGAATTATTATGACACCAGAAATCATGGGGAGGTTCTGTCCCGAATTACCAACGATGTGGATTTGATTAACCAAACCCTGAATCAAAGCTTGAATCAGATCGTCACCTCCGTGACGAGCATCATCGGGATTTTAATCATGATGCTTTCTATCAGTTGGTTAATGACCCTGACCGCTTTACTGGTTATTCCCCTATCCTTGCTGATTGTGGGATTGGTTCTAAAGCGATCTCAACGGTTCTTTCGCCAGCAGCAGCAGTATTTAGGAGAAATTAACGGCCATATTGAGGAAATGTATGGCGGTCACAACATTGTTCAGGCCTTCAACGGCGAAGCCGAATCCATAGCTATATTTGAAAAAGTCAATGACAAGTTGTACTCTTCCGCTTGGAAATCTCAATTTGCAACAAGTATCATGATGCCGGTTATGGGTTTTGTCGGAAACTTAGGGTATGTTGTGGTGAGCATCTTGGGCGGGTATCTGGCGGTAAAAAAAGTCATCAGTATCGGCGATATTCAAGCCTTTATCCAATATATGCGCTCTTTTACCCAGCCTATCGCCCAACTCTCTTCCATCTCCAATACTCTGCAATCCACCGCCGCCGCAGCCGAACGGGTTTTTGAATTCCTGAATGAAGCTGAAGAAATCCCCGAAACAGAAACTCCCGTTCAGCTGGAGAACTTTAGCGGCAATGTGCGCTTTGAACAGGTCAACTTTGGCTACACCAAGGATAAACAAATCATTCATGACTTTTCGGCGGACATCAGAGCCGGACAGCGGGTAGCTATCGTTGGTCCCACCGGGGCCGGTAAGACTACGATCATGAAGCTTCTAATGCGCTTTTATGATATCGACAGCGGCAGGATTTTGATCGATGACCATAATATCTATGACTTTACCCGCAAGGAACTGCGTTCTTTATTTGGCATGGTTCTCCAAGACACCTGGTTATACAGTGCTTCCATCAAAGAGAATCTTCGCTATGGAACCTTTGCGGCGACCGATGAAGAGGTCATAGAAGCCGCGAAAGCTGCTCACTGTGATGAATTTATTCGGACATTGCCGGGGGGTTATGATATGGTTCTTAACGAGGAATCCAGTAATATCTCCCAAGGACAAAAACAGTTATTTACGATTGCCCGGGCGATACTGGCAGACCCGAAGATCCTGATTTTAGACGAAGCCACCAGTTCCGTGGACACCCGCACGGAGATCTTGATTCAAAAAGCCATGGAAAATCTCATGCGCAACCGTACCAGCTTTGTGATTGCCCACCGACTTTCCACGATCAGAGATGCCGATTTGATTTTAGTGCTGAAAGACGGCGATATCATCGAACAAGGTAATCACGAGGAATTACTGGCTAAGAATGGCTTCTATGCCGAGCTGTATCAAAGCCAGTTCGAAGAAGGCGAAACGGCAGAAGCAGTTTAAAACGGTTACAAACTACTTGGGTAAATAAAAGGGAGGAGCCTCAAATGGGAGTACAATTAAATACCGAAAATCAACCCATAAAACCTAAAAAACGCCTCAAAACCCTGCTTTTAAGCATCTTAACGGTAATCGTCTTAGTCGCCGGTGGTGTCGGTTTCTATTATTTCAATGAAAATAGCCGCTACTTCACTACCGATAACGCCAAAGTGACGGCCAAAATGTATACCATCACCCCTAATTCCACAGGCGAATTGCTGGAGTGGAATGCAAGCGAAGGCAAGCAGGTTGAGAAAAACCAAATTCTCGGACGACAAACTGTTTTGCCCTATATTACCTCACCCATTAAGGGAACGGTAATTAAAAACAATGTGGTGCAAGGTCAATCTGTAGCACCCACCACCCAATTAGCCGTAATTGCCGATACGGATAACCTTTATATCGGCGTCAATATTGAAGAAACAGATATCACCAAGATTAAAGTCGGGCAAGCGGTGGACGTAAAGCTTGATGCCTATCCTGGCACGACCTTTAAAGGAAAAGTTCAGGAGATTGACCTGGCCACACAAACTTATTTCTCCGGGACAGCAAGTTTCAGCACTAGTGGCACCTATACGAAAGTAACCCAGCTCATCCCGGTCAAAGTCGTCATTGAAAATAACGACAATCTGCCTTTAACCTTCGGGATGAATGCGACCGTAAAAATCCACCTCCAGGATATAGATACCAATACACCTGCAACAACCGCTGATTCCAATGATGCTTCCGGTGCACAAGCACTCCATTATAGCAGCAGCATCGAAGCGGCGGAGCAAGTGGGCGTCATCCCCAATGTGACCGGTAAGGTGAGCAAAATCAATGTAAAAATCGGCCAGCATGTGGAGAAAGGTGATGTCTTATTCCAACTGGATAGTTCGGATATGGAATTGCAGGTTAAGCAAGCCCAGGCCGGCTACAATGGGGCAGTGACCTCCTACAACAACGCCAAGAAGGCTTATGACAGCCAAGCCGCCATCATACCGGTTCAAATAGCTTACAAGGAAGCTCAGGACAACTATGCACGTATGGAAAGTTTGTATGAGTCTCAAGCGATAGCAAAAATAGAGCTGGATATGGCCAAAGACAAGGTGGACATTGCCCTTGCCCAACTGCAAGCCGCTCAAAATTCCGCCAAGGCCGCCTTGGATGGGGCCTCCGCTCAAATGGCCGGTGCCAAAGCCGCTCTGGATATCGCCCAAAAGAAACTGGATGATTGCATCGTCAAGGCTCCCCTGTCCGGAGAGGTAGCTGCCAAAACCATCGATGTGGGATCTATGGCTTCGCCCCAAGCTGCGGCCATGACCTTGATCAATACCCAAAACGTCAGAGTTCATATCAATGTTCCGGAAACGAACATCGCCAAGGTAAAGGTTGGCAGCAAAGCTGACGTTCAAGTCCAAGCGATCAATGCGGTTATGGAAGGCTCAGTGGTGAATATCGCCCCTGCTTCCGATGCCAAGTCCGGGATGTTCCAAGTGGAGATTCTTGTGAATAACCCTGATGGCATACTGAAGGCGGGAATGATCTGTGATGTCAATCTACTTGATCTGAATCAATAAAATATTCAAGGGGCGAGAAATCGCCCCTTTTGTATTGCCCTATGGAGAAGTCTGATCGCCCAATTCTTCTATTTACTTTAATTTTATTCAATAAAAGACACCCCGGACCCTCCGCAAGAACGGAGAATCTGGGGTGTTATATAAGGTAAGGAGGTAAAGGACTTTATTAGACAATTACATCAAGGCTGTAATGTGCATGCCGACGGCACTGGCGTAGAAGAGCCCGCGGCCTAAAAGTTCGCCGACTACGCCACAGGAGAGGACCAGAAGGATGAGGGTGGGTTGGGGATTATCTTTTTTGCTAACTGCATTCAGGATGAGGAGGATAGGAACAATCCAGCCGATTGCGGCTCTTACCCAGAAGACAGGACTTGCTAAAAGGTACTGGGCCGTGGCCGCTCCTTCCGGTGTTGCTTCCAAGAGTGAGAAGTACAGGAGATAAAGAATGGCACTGCCGGTGAAGCTGCCTAAAGCAATATTAAGAAGCTGCTTTATTTCTCCGGCGGCGAGGACTCTGCGACCAAGGCCGGCGGTAACCAAGGCGCCCAGGATGATGCTGGTCAGGAGGAAGAAGATAATCGGTCCTAAGTTGTTCCAAGCAGGAACTCTGGGGAGAGTGTAGATCAGGGCACTGCTGATTATCCCTAAGAATCCTAGTCCAAAGGTTAGGGCGAGGATTCCGGTTAACTTGCTTCCCGGTCTCCGGGAGAGCAAAGCGAGATAAGCCCAGGCACCAAAGGTAAAGACAAAGAGGAGGATTTCCCGGCTTAACCAAGAGGTACCCAAATGGGTTAAGGCACGATAAGCAGCTAAGGGATGTCCCAGATGGAAGAGGGAACTGATCATGGCAATTGCCAGCAGCACTCCCGAGACTAAGACTGAACTACGGATAAAGCTTTGATACTCGGCGGAAGGGGCGGTTGCCGACTTGCCCCGTTTTCTTTCCAAAAGCCACAGACAGAAGATAATCCCTACGGAAGTTTGACCGAGAACGGTAAAGAGCACTAACGGCCATTCCCAATTGCCCATTATACATCCCTCCTTATTTGCTTGCCTTGTTTCGGACCGATAAACCGTATGGATGGGTTAGTAATCGAGGGGTTGGGCATTCCCGGTAAGGTTTTAAGAACGCCCGTTCTCATATCCAATTCCTCATTGATTTCTACCATTTCCAAAGCTTCGGGTATACAAGCTGCCACACAGGCAGGTTTTTGCCCTTGATCCAGACGCTGATAACAAAGGTTACACTTTTCTACCTTTTTCACTACCTCATTAAATTGAGGGCGGTCATAGGGACAAGCCATGGTACAAAGCTTACAGCCGATACAGCGGTCCTGATCGTGGATGACAATGCCATCTTCCCGCTTAGTATAGGCCTTAACCGGACAAACCCTTAAACATTCCGGGTTCTCACAGTGGTTACAACCAACAGAGATAAACATCCGGGTCGGCAGGGAAAAATCCTTTTCCCGAAGCTGATAGACTTGACGCCACCGCACGGAGGCATCACTTTGGTATTCATTTTTACAGGCCATTTCACAGCCTCTGCAACCGACACATTTCTCCGAATTATGCAAAAAACCTAATTGCTTACTCATCCTTTATCCCCTCCTTACGCTTTTTCAATGGCTACAAAGTTATCGTGGAAGGCAATACCGTCCATACCAGTAGCTTGTTTACCCATATCGGCAGGAATAGCCTTTACGGTGTAGTTCACATTGAACTTGGAATCCTTGTACCAAGCCTCGTAGCTGACGATGACATCGGGAGAGGTAGTCCTGGTCAGGTGGGCTTTAATAGTCACTTCTCCAAGGTCATTGAAGATCCGCACCATATCCCCTTCGGCAATACCATGCTTAGCGGCAAGCTCAGGATGAATTTCCACAACAGGTTCAGGGTTGGCCTTCATCATCCAGTCCAGGTTTTGGAATTGCGAGTGCAGCCCATGCTGAGGATGGGGGGTCATGAAACGGATTGGGTATTGGTCGGGAGCTTTCATCTCTTCCACCCAAATGGGGATAGCGGGGAGACCATTAGCCGCTGCTAATTCGCTATGAATCTCGATTTTCTTCGAAGGTGTACGGAAGTTGCCATCTGCCCAAGCAACCTTGAGACTTTCCGCTTTGCGGGGACCATCCAGCAATTCCTTATAATCCGAAATTCCCAACATACTATAGACTCCCTCATTGAATTCCTTGGCTGTCCATTCTTCGGGATCACCCTCGGTGGGGTAGGTGCAGGAGCCAGGCTCTAAGGCATTCATCGCTTTCGATAAGGCCATGGCGATTTCCACATCGCTCTTAGATTCATACATAGGCTCAATCGCCCGCTGATTGATGCCCACCCAGTGATGCCAGTAGCTGGCCATAACATCCCAGTCCTCAAAGTGAGTGGTAGCAGGCAGCACGATATCCGATAACTCCACATTCTGATTGAAGAATGAATCTACGGTGACCACCAGTTCCATGGAGTTAAACATCTTGATAATGTCATTGGTATCCGGGTCTTGGGAAACGGAGTTCCGACAGGCGAACCAGAGCATTTTTACCGGGGGATCGGTGAGGGCTTGGACATCGGCAGCAAAGTTATTCATGTTGACAGCCCGGTCCGTATAAGTTCCGTCAGCCCCGGGCATCCCTACTGAGCCTTCCGGTGCAGGCATGACCATGGCGTGGTAGTTGAAGCCCCAAGTCTCCAGATGAGCGTAGTTGACGCCACCGCCGGACTTGCCCACATTACCGGTCATTGCACCTAAAGCATCAATGATCCGGACATTTTGACCACCATTGGTGTGCCGCTGCATACCATAGCCCACCCAGATGGAGGCCGGTTTGGCAGTAGCATACTCATGGGCCAGTTGAATAATCACATCTTTGGGAACGCCGGTTTTTTCGGCAGCCCAATCCAGGGTGATATTCTTTTTAACATAATCTGCCCACTCGTCAAAACCGATAGCGTTGGCTTTGACATAATCCCAATCCACTAAGCCGTTATCCAAGATATAGCGGGCCATGCCGAGGGCCAGAGCACCATCGGTACTGTTCTTGATCTGAATATAGAGATCTGCTTTCGAGGCAGTAGAGGTTAAGATTGGGTCAATGACGACTAATTTTGCTCCCCGCTCCTTAGCTTTCATAATGAAGGGCAGACTGTGAATACCGGTCCAGGCACAGTTTGATCCCCAGAGGATGATGTAATTGGCATTAGCCATATCTTCAGGGTCATTATTGACAATGGTACCGAAGTCATAGGTTTGGGAATCGATACCCGCCGGCCAGCAAGGGGTTCCCACGGCTCTCGTAGTATAGCCGATACTGGACATCGTCCCCTCAATACCATAATGGGTAATGCCAAAGTTACCGGAGTATTTATTCATTGCAATGGGCAGGGTGGAACCGTAGCGTTTTTTTAGATCCAGGATCTTCTCGGCAATGGTATTCATGGCTTCATCCCAGGTGATCTTTTCCCAATTCCCTGAGCCCCGGGGCACTTGCTTCATGGGATATTTGATCCGGTCGGGGCTGTAAACCCGGCGGGTATAGTTATACCCTTTAAGGCAAAGCTTGCCATTGGTATAGGTACTCTTGGGATCTCCCTCTACCTTTTTCAGAATCCCATCTTCTACATAGGAGATCTGAGCACAGGTATCATAACAGTTACGGGGACAGACATTGCGGAAGGTCTTTACCCCGACCGTTTCTGTGCCTGCTATAACCTTATCGGATTTGGCTAGCATATTGAAGCCAAATAATCCGGCTCCGGCGGTGACTGCAGCGGTTCCACCGATAAATTGACGACGCGTAATCTTCATGATAAACCTCCCTCATTTTTTCTTTAATTAAACGGATTGAGGTGACTTTACATCTATAGGAATAACTGATCTAAGAATGAGTTCTCCAAGGTTAACAAAGACTTGCATTTTGGCAAATGAGGAAAAGCTCTGCACAAAACGGGGGAGCCAAATTGCCAGATGATCTTGATAAAAGGTATTGTAGTTTTCTAGGTAGGCTAGTGCTTGTGGGATTTTATTTTGTCGGAAATACTGAAAAGCATTAGTCAGCAGGTAAGCAACGAATTCCAGCTCCGTAGCGATAAAATCATCTGGTTCATTACTTGAACCAGCTAAGACTAATCCCTCTGCGCGATACCGGCGGCGAACCTTGAAGGTAGAATCCTGTAAAACCAGCCGCTCACCATGCCGGTAGACGGACTCATAGGGCGGGGTGGGCGGAGATTTCGGTCCCACAAACAACCGATTGAATTCAAAAACCCATTTGCTCCTATCCTCGTTCTCATAAGCTTGAATCAGGTTGAGTAGCACTCTGTCCTCGCTTGAATTTCCCTCTTCTCTATACCTTTTCATAATCTCACGGCCGGACTTGTTCTTGGGTGACCTTTCACTTTGACTTAAGACGAAAACCTTCCCTGTGTTTTCACCTTTACTTTTCCTCTCGCCTTCCTTGACGCCTATCCAATTAGAATAGGCATGGATTAGCTCTGCCAGAGTCTGATCGAGGCTTTCCCCACCTAATGAAAAAACTCTACTGAGAGCAGTCAGTGTCGCGATACGAGCCTGAAGTTCTTCAATTACCTGCTCAGAAGCATCCGGCAGACACTTTAGCTCTTGCATAACATCCCTCCTTTACAAAATGTAGTGAATTGTTTCTCTTTTCTAACTAAACTTTACTTGTTTTCTTTTATAAATCTTTATGAAATTATTTAGTATCCTTTATAAAAAGCAACAAAGCCCTTGCACCATACTAGGTACAAGGGCGTGACTTTTTGGCAACACTATTTTTAAATCCTGTCAGAATGTCATTATCTGTAATACTATTCCTGCCAAAGGGAGTTCAGTCGGCCAATTTTTAGAGCAATATACAAATTCATGCGTGTTTCGAAGCTTCCTAAATCCCGATCTAAAACCTCCGCTGCTTTTTTTAAACGATAGCGCAAGGTGTTGGGATGGAGAAAGAGGCGATCTCCCGCCAGATTCAAATCCCCGTCGGAAGCAAGGTAAACAAGCAAAGTCTCTTCCAGGTGCAAGTTATTCTCCTTATCGAAATTAAGTAAGGGCCCTAAGACCTCATTGCGAAAATCCTCCAACTCCTGATGTTCTAGCTTTAATAAAAGCCGCATGGCCCCTAAGTCTTGGAACAAAACTACTCTCTCTTCTAAGCTAAATAACTGTCCCAGCTCCAAGGCTGATTTGGCTTCTTGAAAACTACGGTGAATATAGCGGGCTGAAGCATAAAGATTGCCGACTCCAAAGATAACGGGCCGCTCCCCCTCCCTGTTTTCAAGGAGGTTAAGTAAAGGGCTTAGGAGTTGCTTGGCCGTAGCATGCGATTGGCTTAAGGGTATCATTCCTTCTAAAGGATAAAGGAGCACGATCTGGTCATTACGTTCTAAGAAAATCGTCCGAGGTTGATTGCGTAAGACCATAGCTACTGTGTCTAAAAGCTCCTGAAAAGCCAAGCGATCATTGGAGTCCGGGTCATAGCCAGAAATCTCGCCTACGACCACCAGATGAGGCTTGGTCAGGTCCATCCCCCAAAGCCTGCCTCGTGACTGCACTACTTCCAGGGAATCAAAGTTATTATAGAGAAGATCAAAGAGAAAGTCCCGATAATGCTGGCGTTCCGTGTCCTCTACCGATTGGGCTTTGGCCAGTTCAAAGTATAGCAATAGGGCAACCTTATAGATATAAAACCTCTCCACTGCATTAAGTCCCTCAGGATCTGTATTTAAACCGATATACCCTAAAAGACCTTGATGCCCCGCTAAAGGATACCAGCTTAAGGGTATATCCTTATACTGAATGTCATTCCAGCTCCCGGAACTTAGAGGGGTTTCCAGCATTAAATCTAAAGACTTGAAACTGGAGAGCTTCGGCGTCACAAAGGGAATAGGGTTAAGCGGGAGACCTTCGCCCCCTTCCCAAGCCAGTACCTTATAGCGTTTATCTACAAGAAAAGCATCAGCCTTAAGTACCTTTTTCAGCTCAGCAAGAATCGTTAATCCATTGCCATGGGTGAAAAGCTCAGATAAGTGCCTGGAAAAATCCTCGCAGGCTCCGAGAATTCGCCCTTTTTCCCGCTCCACCCAATCCGTTACTTTAGTGCAGAAGTCCTCCCAGGGGTAAGGAAGAGCAACCAGTAAGCTGCTGTGGTTATCTACTTTAAACTCTACACCAATACTAAGACGCAGAAAATTTCCCTGGGGTTCTATGTTCAAACACTCACCGGCAAAGGGCAGACGATTCTCTTTTCCTCTTATAGATATTGAGCCAATCGGTAAAGCAAGGATCTCCTCATGCACGAGGGTATTTTCACGAACGGGTTCGAGATGAAGCAGTTCGATAAATCGGCGAAAGGTGGCCGGTTCAGGCAGGGTATAAATCACAACACTCACCTTCTTATGGATTTCATGTTATAAGTTTCTCCATCTTTCTTAATTTTTCCTCTCTTAAATTAAAAATACTTACAAAGCCTCGCGATAATATGATAGGTTACAGAGCTTTAGGGTGAGGTAGATGGCAGGCAAAAATCCTTAGGATTAGACTCTAAGGATTTTGTCGAATTTTCGCAAAACTCTCTATTGACTCTTTTAAAAGTTTAATGTATTCTGAAATTAACAAATTGTATACAATCCAGTATTCAGACTGCGAAAGGAACAAGATATGCAGCCAAAAAATGAAACGAAAATTTATAATTCTATAAAACAAGCAATCATTGAGCATAAATTGCCGCCCAACACTCAATTAGTTGAAGATGTATTAGCCGAATCCTTTGGCGTTAGTCGAACTTTGGTAAGACAAGCTTTACGAAGGTTATCTTACGAAAAATTAGTTAAAATAATTCCTAATAAGGGTGCTTTTGTTGCTTGTCCCACCTGGGATGAAGCAAAGCAAATTTTTGAAATCAGAGAAGTTCTAGAAGCGGCTGCAACACGTCAAGCCTGCAGAAATGCAACTGAAGAGGAAATCAATGAGATCGCAGAACTCATTCAGCAAGAACGAAATGCTAACTTAAGGGATGATGCTTTTGAATCCTTACGGCTCTCTTTAAATTTCCATCTTAAAATTGCTGGATTAACCCGTAATTCTTATTATCAACGTTATTTAGAAGAACTAACTTCATTGATCTATGTAATAGTTTCCTTCTATGGTGCTAAGAAAACCTTTTGTGGTTGTGACGAGCATGATGAGTTACTAAATTTAATAAGAGAAGGCAAGGAAGATTTAGCTGAAAAATTTATGATTGAGCATTTACGCGAAGTTAATAAGGGTATTAATTTTAACGAAAATTTCAGCTCTTCTTTAGCAGATATTTTTAAAAACAGTTAATTTTTTGCTTTTAGGATTGTATACATTTTTGTTTTTCTTTTTGTGTACAGTCTTAAATATAATTCTACGTTGAAAGGAGGACCTTGGACAAACATATCGGGATACGACCCATCCTTAATAAATTTCAAAGGGAGGTATATCAAATGATTAAAATCACCGCTGGGAAATACGAATTCTTAGCAAAGCTGGAAGTTGAGAAAGCACCTAAAACTTGTGAAGCCTTTAAAAAAATGCTCCCGTATACAAACAAGTTATATCACTGCCGCTGGTGCGGTGAAGCAGTTTGGATTCCGATTGATGAGCAAATCAGTCTCGAAAACGAGAATCATACAACCTATCCATCAAAAGGAGAGATTTTATTTTATCCCGGTGGGGCCATTGGAGGAGAATTTCTCTTACCTTACGGTAGCTGCGCTTTTATGAGTAAGGTAGGGGCATTAGCAGGTAATCACTTCCTTACAATTCAAAATAATTTAGAAGACCTTGCTAAATTAGGCAGCGAACTTTTGGAACATGGGGCATGCACTATTACCATTGAAGAATGCTAGAACGGAGGTAGAAAGATGAGAGTAATAATTAAAAACGGAACAATTGTAACCGCATCTGATATTTATAAAGCCGATCTAAGAATTGAAGGCGAAGTTATTACTGGAATCGAAGCTTCTATTACACCGGAAGAGGGAGATACAGTAATTGATGCCTCTAATCAATATATCTTCCCGGGCGGAGTAGATATCCACACCCACCTAGATCACTTCGGGACTCCGGATGATTTTGAAAGTGGTACTATGGCTGCAGTTGCCGGAGGAATCACTACCGTAGCAAGTTTTGTAGAACCTGAGAAGGATATGGGCATCCTGGATACCTTTAAGGATTGGAAAAACAGACGAGCAAAGCCTTCTTGCATTGATTATGCCTTAGTCCCTACGATTACTGGGAAATTTAGCGAAAGTACCTTGGAAGAAATTCCAGCTCTCAAAGAAGAAGGCGTTGGTGCTTTAAAACTATTTTTAGCTTATGGCCATATCTTAAGTGATGTAGATGTCTATAAAATCTTTAAAAAATCAGCTGAGTACGACATTTTTTGTAACATCCATGGTGAGAATGGGCCTGTTTGTGATCAATTGATCGCTGAGGCAATTGCCAAAGGAAATACTGAACCAATCTATCATGGTTATACAAGAACCACGGGCTTAGAAGCAGAAGCCACCTTCAGAGCGATTGCCATTGCTGAAGCAGCAGATGCACCTGTACGGATTGTTCATGTATCCTGCAGAGAGGCAATAGATGTTATTGCCCAAGCACAAAACAGAGGTGCAAAGGTATTAGCTGAAACTTGTCCTCATTACTTAACGTTAGATATCAGTTATTTAGGTCTTCCAAACTTTGAAGGGGCAAAATATGTTTGTGCTCCTCCCCTCCGTGAAAAGAAACATCAACAATCTTTATGGAATGCTATTAACGCCAATGTCATAACAACAGTAGGCTCAGATCATGCACCGGTTTGTTTTGAAGGGGAGTATTCCAAACAACGAGGAAGAGAAGCCTTTAATAAGATCCCCAATGGCTGTTCAGGGGTAGAAGACATTTTTTCAGTTATGTACCATTTTGGAGTTCATGAAAAACGTATTTCTTTGCAGAAGTTTGTTGAAGTTCTATGTACCAATCCAACAAAGGAATTTGGGCTATATCCGAAAAAAGGCACAATTAGTATTGGCAGTGATGCTGATATCGTATTACTTGACCCTAATAAGACCAGAACCATTACCCAGTCAAAGCAATATGGTAAAACAGATTTCAACTCTTGGGAAGGAACCGAGGTCCATGGCGTGATTACTCATGTCTTATCTCGCGGGGAAGAAGTCGTAAGAAATGGGGAAGTAATTGGTAAGGTCGGACGTGGTCAATATCTCAACTGCAGCAAATCTAGTGTTTTTAAATAAAAAAAGAGATAAAGAAAGTATCTCCATAGTGATCAATGATACCTTCTCTATACTCCTAAAAAGAATCTATTGATTCTCAAAGCAACTTTTATAATAACACAAAATTAAATAATTTAAAATAGAGAGGCCACTAATGTGTCAGCATTATGGGTTGATGATTATTTAACAATATAACCTTTAGTGGTCTCCTTGAAAAAGCTCCAAACTTTCCTTGTGGTGAAAGGTAGGTAATTAATGTGAGTCACGAATCAGATAAAGATGCTATACAATTACAAGAAGAATTAGCCAAGAAATATAAAAGCCCCAAAGGCGTTGAACAATTCGGTGTTGAAGCGGTCCCTCAGGAACTGAAGACAACAAAATGGTACGATTTATTTGCGATTTTTGCATCTTTCTTTATTACTCCGGTTCATATGATGCTCCCCGGAACGATGGCATTAGCTTATGGTCTTTCTTTCTGGCAAGCAGTTATATCCACGACACTTGGCACAATGATTGCATATGTTTTCGAAGCGATCTTCGCAATTACCGGAACAAAGTATGGGTTGGCTGGAGCAGTAGCAACGCGTTTTACAATGGGCAGCACACTGTCACGGATTATTCCTTCTATTCTAAGAGCAGCTACATCTATTATCCTTTTTGCAGCACAGACTTTGGGCGGTGGATTAGCGATTCAGGCCTTGCTCCGCGAAGCAACCGGTAATACTTACAATTTACTAGTTATCAGTTTCCTCTTTGCAATTTTCCAAACGATTGTCGCTATTATGGGATTCGAGGGGTTAAAAAAATTAACCAGATTTATCTTCCCATTAAAGTTGCTTGGGATGGGATACATTGCTTATAGCCTAATTTTCTCGGGTATTCCTGAATTTTCTTGGGACTTAGTAACCAAAACTCCCGGAACAGCCGGTTGGAGTGGCTTTGCAATAGCTACTAGTATGATGATGGGCATATTCCTTACTCTGATTACTGATACTTCAGATTTTTGCCGATATACAAGAAGTAACCCGGATATGTTTTTTGGTACCATTGTAGGTACTGGTGTAAGTCAATTTATAGCTTCATTCTTAGGTGTATATTCAGCTCTTGCAATCAAAAACTGGAACGTCTTTGAAGCAATGACTCATACCCACCCTAGCCTTATTATTCTCGTATTCCTAATTCTCATGGTTGTATTGGACAACTGGTCGGTGAATATCCTGAATCTTTACACTGCAGGATTGTGCTTGGTTAATTCAGTACCCAAGTTGGGACGTTTCTGGTGGACAGTTATTGCCGGTGTAATCGCTACAATTGCTTGCACTCAGCCTGTATTCATCGACAATGCTTCAGAAATTGTTAACAAGTTTGGCTTGCTGTATTCGCCTATAGCAGGGATATTGATGGCGGACCTTATATTCTTGAAGAAATTCAAGATGGATATAAGCGAACTAATGAAGTCCGATGGTAGATATAGCTACTTCAAAGGTTGGAACTTGGTTGCAGTGCTAGTTATTATTATCGGAGCGATTGTCTTTAATTACTGGCCGGTCGAAATGATACCAGTATTGAGTAACATCATATTCTCCGCGATCCTTTATTATGTACTGGTTAAACTAATAAGCCCATACTCTAAATCTTTAAGAATCGCCTCTACTCCCTTTGAAGAGGAAGAAATTACAGTAAATAATTCTAATGCTAATGTCGCTAGATAATTGAATGTAACAACCTTGATAGCAGAAAGTTTCTTAATGGCTAACGGAAAATATTCCGTTAGCCACTTTTCTAAGCCCTGTATTGAAGGGGCATCCGAGATCAATCATTTCATTACAAGGGTATAAATGACTATTTAGATTGGGGGTTGACTAAATGAAGCTTTTAACCTTTCAAACTTCGGACGGATTAAAGATGGGAGTGAAAACTGATAAGGGTATCTTAGATATAGGCAAGGCCTTCAAAACTATTTCCGCTAAGGTAAAAGTGCCTATGACGATTAATGAACTACTACAATTCGGTGAAAATGGGGTTGAATTACTCAAGGATTATGTGGCTAGTATTGAAAAAATTGGACGTTATGATTTATTTATAGAAGAGAAAAATTTGACTTTCGGACCTTGTATTCCACAACCGAGAAAAATAGTGGGAATTGGTCTAAATTATTATGGCTATCTGAAGCTTTCGAATACACCGAAGCCAAATTTTCCTTATATATTTACAAAATTTCCAAGCGCAGTAAGATCTACAGGCGATGAGGTTGTTATTCCATTTAACTCAGAGCAAGTTGATTTCGAGGCTGAGTTGGCTATTATCATAGGAAAAACAGCAAGGAATGTTTCCCCGGAAGAAGCACTTAATTATGTAATAGGGTACTGCAATGCAAATGACTTTTCTGCTCGGGATTTACAATATAGTACCCCATCATGGCTACCCGGGAAATGTTGTGATAGCTTCTGCCCTATTGGTCCTTACCTGGTGACTTCTGATGAAATAGGCGATCCCAATAATTTAAGTTTGAAGGCTTATGTTAATGGAGAATTAATGCAGAATTCAAATACTTCAGATATGATTTTTCGCTGTAATGAGATAGTATGTGAACTTTCTCAACTATTTACCTTAGAACCAGGGGATATCATCTTAACCGGTACACCAGAAGGAATTATTATGACATACCCTGAGGACCAACGGGTCTGGCTTAAAGATGGCGATCAAGTGGTTGTCGAAATTGAAAAGCTAGGGCGTCTCGTTAGTATCATGAAAAAAGAAGAATGAAAATTTTATATAAAACACCCTGGATCCTCCACAACGTTGGAAAAATCCAGGGTGTTTTTAGTTAAAAGAACTCCGGAAAAACTTCCCCAGGCATCTCCTCCCCGTAATGGACATAGCTCAAGGTCAGTCCTTGGGGTCCCGCGGTAACCCCCCCACGCTTCCGATCTTGGGATGTAAGTATCCCTGGAATCTCAGCTGGTTGAATCCGATTTTTACCCACATAAATCAAAGTTCCGGCGATGATACGGACCATATTATAAAGAAACCCATCGCCGATACAAGTAATCCGGATATGTCCCTCTTTTTCCGCCACCCGGCAGACGTATAGAGTCCGTTCAAAGGTCTTGCTGCTTCCGCCCACTGACGAGAAGGCCTTAAAGTTATGCCTTCCCACCAGGTATAGGGCGGCTTGTTGCATTTTTTGATAATTCAAAGGAACCGGTTCATGTAATGAATAAAGACGGGTAAAGACATCCGCAACCTGGTGATTATCGATCCGGTAATCGTACCGCTTCCACCTAGCGGAAAAACGGGCATGAAAATCTTCGGCAACCTCCTGAGCTTCTAAGATTCGAATATCTCTTGGCAATAAGCTGTTAAAAGCCTTGGGAATTTTATCTACTGGGATCCGAGCTTCGGTCCGGAAATTAACTACTTGTCCAGCCGCATGAACTCCGGTATCCGTACGCCCTGCCGTATTGACCGATATTTCTTCCTCCACCAGCTTTGCCCATACTGTTTCCAAAGTGCCTTGAACGGTGGGGCCATGGAACTCCGGCTGGCGTTGAAAGCCGTGATAATCTGTCCCGTCATAGGCAACCTTGAGGCAGATATTTCTTATATCTTTTGTATCACTTTTGTCTTTTTCCACTAAGCCCCTCACCCCACACCTTCCATTAATCTGTTATCGTTCCATGAAATCGAGTGATGCTAGCTCGCTCCGCTTAGGATGACCTATTCTAATAATAATAGCATGACCCACACTAAACAAGGTAATAACTTCCGTTCAGCTGCGTCAAGTGACCATTTACCCCCCAAGTTCTTCCCCGTCCCCATTGACCCTACAAAATTAACCATTCGCCCCGTGAAGATCTACTTGCCTTTGTAATTGTGCCTCGGATAACTTCCCAGAAAACTCCTTTTATCCCATACCTTTGCTCTTTCAACTCAATTCCGTGTTCTTCCTCCTGCTCCTTTGATAGAATGCAGTAAACCATTCTTCATTCTGAGAATTATTAACTTAAAATAAAACCAAAGGGAGGATTATTTATGCAGGAAAAAAACCTTGAGGCCTTATTAGAAGAGGATCGACTGTTCCCCCCCAGTGAGGAATTTCGTCAAAAGGCAATTATCCAAGGCCCGGAAATCTATGAGCAGGGGCAGGATCATCTTAAATTTTGGGAAGAGCAAGCCAAGAATATTACTTGGTTTAGTCCCTGGCAAAAAACTTTAGAATGGAATCCTCCCTTTGCCAAATGGTTTATCGATGGTAAGCTCAATGCCTCCTATAACTGTTTGGATCGTCATCTTAAAGATTGGCATCGCAATAAAGCTGCCATTATCTTTGAAGGAGAAAACGGAGACACCCAGGTTCTTACCTATCAGGATCTCCATCGGGAAGTATCTAAATTCGCCAATGTACTAAAGGACAATGGAGTAGCCAAAGGGGATCGAGTTACCATCTACCTACCCATGATTCCGGAAGCAGTCATTGCCATGTTGGCCTGTGCCCGTATCGGGGCTCCCCACAGTGTGGTCTTTGGCGGCTTTAGCTCCGAAGCCCTCCGGGACCGGGTTATCGATGCTCAAGCGAAAATGGTCATTACCTCGGACGGAAGCTTCCGGCGGGGCAACACCATTCCCCTAAAAGCTAACACCGATATCGCCTTAGACGGGGTGGATTGTGTAGAACATGTAGTAGTAGTCCAGCGGACCAAGCAAGCGGTAGAGATGAAGGAGGGCCGGGATCTTTGGTATCATGATGAGATGCAAAAGGCCTCTTTAGATTGTCCGGCTGAGCCAATGGACGCAGAGGATATGCTTTTCATCCTCTACACCAGTGGCACCACCGGTAAGCCGAAGGGTGTCGTTCATACCACCGGCGGCTATATGGTAGGAGTCTCTACCACTCATCGCTGGGTCTTTGACCTTAAGGAAGAGGATGTCTACTGGTGTACCGCCGATGTGGGATGGATTACCGGGCATTCATATATTGTTTATGGCCCCTTAGCCAACGGTGCTACCATGGTCCTCTATGAAGGAAGTCCCGATTATCCCCAGCGTGACCGCTTCTGGGAAATCGTCGAAAAATATAAAGTGACTATTCTCTATACCGCTCCCACCGCGATTCGTACCTTTATGAAGTGGGGTCCCCAATACCCCCAAAGCCGGGATCTCTCAAGCCTACGTCTCCTGGGCACCGTTGGTGAGCCTATCAACCCGGAAGCCTGGATGTGGTACTATAAATATATCGGCGGGGAAAAATGCCCCATCGTTGATACTTGGTGGCAAACGGAAACCGGCATGATCATGATGACTCCCCTCCCCGGGGTCACCTCCCTTAAGCCGGGATCATGTACGGTTCCCTTCCCCGGTTTAAAAATTGAAGTTGTGGACAATAGTGGCAACGCTGTTCCCAAGGGCAGTGGCGGTTACCTGGCCATCAAGGAACCTTGGCCGGCCATGCTCCGCAATGTCTATGGGGACCCGGAGCGCTTTGAACGGACTTACTTCGGTAACTGGCCCGGAATCTACTTCCCCGGGGATGGAGCCAAGTGGGATAATGAGGGTTACTTCTGGATTCTTGGTCGGGTAGATGATGTAATCAACGTCTCTGGTCACCGCATCGGCACCATGGAAGTAGAAAGTGCCCTGGTAGATCATCCCTCCGTGGCTGAGGCCGCCGTTATCGGTAAAAACCATGAGGTCAAGGGGCAAGCTCTTTCCTGCTTCGTCACCTTAAAGGAAGGTGTAGAAGTAACCCCCGACTTAGTGGATGAACTGAAAAAACATGTGGCCAAGAAAATCGGAGCTTTGGCCCGACCGGACGATATTTTCTTCACGGCTGAACTTCCCAAGACCCGCAGTGGTAAAATTATGCGCCGTCTCCTCAGAGATATTGCGGAAGGGCGTGCTATCGGCGATACCACTACCTTAGCAGATGCTTCCGTTGTCAATATGCTCAAAGCCAACTACCAAGACTAGATTGAACTCACTAAGCTAAAAGGCCAGGGTATTCCCCTGGCCTTTCTTAAGAAAGGAGAGAGATTATGACTAAGAATGTTCGCGGATGGACCGTGACTTTAGCCGGTACCGGAATCAATCTAGCTCTGGGGGTTCTTTATACCTGGAGTGTTTTTGCCGCCGCTTTGACCGAACAATTTGGTTGGTCAAAGACCGCAGCCTCAATCCCCTATACCGTAGCCTGTGCCGTATTTGCTCTGATGATGGTCCCCGGCGGCCGCTTGCAGGACCGTATTGGCCCCCGCTGGGTTGCCACTGTAGGGGGACTATTTGCCGGTGGCGGATTAATCTTAAGCAGCTTTACCGATTCCCTTTTTCTGCTAATCCTGACCTTCGGTCTCATCGCCGGAATCGGGATTGGTCTAGGCTATTCGGCTGCAACCCCGGCTGCGGTAAAATGGTTCCCACCCCAAAAGAAAGGACTTATCTCCGGTATTGTGGTAGCAGGATTTGGCCTGGCCTCCCTCTATATCGCACCACTAACGAACTCTTTTATCGGCAGCTTTGGCGTCAAGGGGGCTTTCCGTATCGAAGGATTAATCTTTCTCTTCGCCATCGTCGCCCTTTCCCAAGTCTTAGCGGTCCCTCTCGCCCCTGTTTCTTCCACCTCTAAAACCTCTAGTACCCCAAACACCGGGACCCCCCCCTCATCCCCTTCCCCCGCGACCCCGGCCCCCGGGATTGACCCAACCGCATCGGAACAGGCAGCTACATGCTCATGCCCTACCTCCCCCCTCGCCGCCCCTGAGAAGACCGACTTCTCCTGGCAGGAAATGCTCAGGGATAGTCGCTTCTATCTCCTCTGGATTATGTTTGCTGCCGGAGCAACCGCAGGACTGATGATTATCGGCCAGTTATCCACCATTACCAAGCTACAAACCGGGGTCTCCTGGGGCTTTGCCATGGTGGCCTTACTAGCCATCTTCAATGCCGGCGGCCGGGTTCTGGCCGGATGGCTTTCCGACCGGATCGGTCGCAGCTGGACTATGCGGATTTTCTTCACCCTTCAGGGGCTGAATATGCTGGCCTTTGCTCTCTATAGCAGCCCCGTTCTTATTGCAGTAGGGGCAATCATGACCGGCTTAAGTTACGGCTCACTGCTCTCACTTTTCCCTTCCGCCACCTATGACTTCTTCGGCACGAAAAACGGCGGGGTCAACTATGGCCTGGTCTTTACCGCCTGGGGAGTAGGCGGGGTCTTCGGTCCCCTAATGGCCGGAACCGTAGTAGATATGACCAACAGCTACTTCTACGCTTATTTGATTGCTGCCTCCCTCTGTCTGATAGCCGCCTTCCTTACGATCTTTTTAAAAAGTGGTCCATTGACAGTTAAAAACTAAAATCACTGCCTATTAAGCCTTAGCGAAGGACTTTATTATCATTGCAATCATGCCCTTTTTTTTGGTATATTAAGCTTAACCACTAAGGGGCGGAGGAAGGGCTTTGGAAAACAATAAGTTTCAAGAGCAGATTATAAACCGCTTAGATGAAATCTCTCGTAAACTTGAACAAAATGATAAGTTCCAGGAGCACGTTCTAAACAAGTTTGAACAGGTTTTTGTTCACCTGAAAATTCTTTCCGATAGTATCGATACTCTTGCCGTTAATCAAGAAAAAATGCAACTTGATATAGTAAATATTAGACAAAACCAAGTTCGGATGGAGCATGACCTTATTGAACGAGACTTCCTTCAGAGGGGGATTCAACCCCCGCTGAAGGTTAGTCGAGTCCATACTGGACTTAACCGCCCTTTGGCACCCACTTCGTTGGGGACATTCCTGGGCAGCGAAGCCTTTGCCTAAAATAGAGGTGTGTCCCC
>NZ_CEVWNY010000046.1:0-23183 GCF_982384815.1 Desulfitobacterium sp.
CACCGAGACCGACTAAAGGCAAAACGGCGATACCGCCCATCCTTAGTTTTTTTAAGGCAGCTTCGTTTAAAGATGAACCAAACATATACTCTACCAAGGTTATTACTAAGGCCAAGCCGATCGCCCATTGACCAAAAACCGTAAATAATACTAATGGAAACTCCCAAGTACCCATGTAAAGACCTCCTCTCTATTTTTTAAATGCTTTCGCCGGATTGATTATTATTGATGGTCCGGTAATTTTTGCGGCGGGGGTTACGGGTAGTTCCTGAACACCGGCATATTTGGCCTTTAATTCCTCTATATCCCCGGCAACAAGATTACCCCCTGGGCAAGCTTCCACACAGCGAGGCTCTAAGCCTTGTTCAATACGTTCTTTACAATAACTGCATTTACTGGTTTTGCCCTCTTCCGGATCATATTGGGGGACTCCATAAGGACAAGCCATAACACACATCCGGCAGCCGATGCATTTGCTATGATCTTGATAAACAATTCCATTCTCTAATTTCGTGTAAGCACCGGCCGGACAGTTAATCAAACATTGTGGATGCTCACAATGGTTACATCCCATCGATATCGTTGCATGGGAAGCAGGGTTTTCCGTATCGAATTTCCGCACCTTACGCCAGCTTACACCGGGAGCGGTTTTTTGTTCCGATTTGCATGCTACCGTACAGGTTTGACATCCGTAACAGTTTGCCATATTGATATAAAAGCCAACTTGTTTAGCCATAAGTTATGCCTCCTTCCTTACTTCTACTAATGTGCTGTTACAACTATGGCCGCCGCCCAATGGCTCCACAAAGTCACTGGTTACGTAACTGCTGCTGCCGCCATGTTGCTCCCACCAGCCATTTTCCAAGGCAATTACTCCTTTTTTAATATGATCTTTAACAATAGCCACACATTTGTGTTCACCACGATCATTGAAGGCTACTACCCGGTCTCCGTCCTTAATCCCACGAGCTGCAGCGTCTTCCGAATGGATAAGCATATGGGGAGTCGCACCGGCGGTTTCCAGAATCCAGGGTAAATTACCGAAGGTGGAGTGAATAGTCCGGTTAATTTTTCTTTGTACAGCCATCAGGGGGTACTTGGCAGCTAGTTCTTTATCCCCATTGATAAACTCATTGGGTCTGATATAGCTGACAACCGGCTTAAAGCCTTTAGATTGCCACATGGGCATAAACAATTCGGCTTTTTTGGTGGGAGTTTTAAAGATACCGTCTTTGTAAGGGATATAAGGATCCGGGGTACCCTGGACAGGACCTTTTTTAATCTGCTCTAAGGTGATACCTGTGCCTTCAAGACATACCTCGATTAACTCATCGGGAGTCTTGTCAAAGGCTTCACCGAAACCTAATTTTTTGGCCAGCATAGCGAAAATTTCTAAGTCCGACTTAGCCTCACCTGGTGGTTCGACAGCTTTCTCCATGTATTGGACAAGGTGGCTGCGGTTGTGGGCCAGCAAATCTGTATACTCGAATATTGTGGTATTGGGCAAAATCAGGTCGGCATATAAAGCCGTTGGGGTCATGAGGCTATCAACAACGACTACAAAAGGAATTTTCTTTAAAGCAGCCTTAACTGCATTGGTGTTGGGAAACTGGGTCATTAGGCTTGTCGTCATCACCCACAGGAAGCCAATCTTATTCGGCTTGTCGGCTAAAATATACTCCCCAAGTTTGGGGGATGGGATGGACCCGAACTCACCTTGCGGTTTTGGCGATTTAATAGGATTATTGATCTTAAGGTTTGTTCCGACTCCCCCCGCATCACAGATCCCATTACCGGCCTTACCCCAGTTACCGGTGAATACTGCCAAATAGAACTGGATGCCTACTGCATAGGAACCATATTCCGTACGCTGGAAACCACCCATATTGGTGATCATCATGGCCGGTTTAATGGTGGCATAATCGTGAGCAAGACGAATCACGGTTCCGGCAGGAATGTCTGTCTCTTCTTGAACCTTTTCCGGGGTCCAAACCTTAGTCTCTTCATAGATCAAGTCAAATACTGTGGTGTATTTATCAGCAATCTCTGTACCCGCTAGGCTTAGGGCCGGAGAGATACCTGCTGCATCATGGGCAACAATGGTTTTGCTGATTTGGTCATAGACCATATAAATTGTCTCGCTCTCATCAGCTTTTACTTGGTTTCCGGTAGCCTTATCTACCAAGAAATGAACGCTGCTATGCTTCTGTAAGAAATCAAGATCATAGAGCTTCTCTTCGATAATAATCTTTAACATACCCAAGCCAAGTGCTGCATCGGTTCCCGGCAGAACAGGGATCCACTCATCGGATTTTGCCGCCGTTTCACTGAAACGAGGGTCAATGGTGACCATTCTGGCACCGTTATCCATAGCCTTCATATATCTATACATGTAGGATTGCATGGTTACTGCCGGGTTTGTTCCCCAAACCAGGATGTATTTGCTGTCCTGGATGGTATCCCTGGTATCTTCGTAACGGGAACCAAGCATGGGGGGCATGGTAGTAGTTACAACCTGACAGCATAGAGATCCTACAAAAGGTGTTGTTCCGCCAAGATAATTGAAAAAGGCACTTGATACGGGGTTTACTAATTGACCAAAGTTCCCGGAGCCACCCTTATAGGCGATTCCCTGGTTGCCGAGTTCCTTCTGGGTTTCCTTAATTTTGCTTACGATTAGATCCGTTGCTTCATCCCAGCTGATTTCTTTCCATTTGCCCTCACCTTTTTCACCGGTTCTCAGCATCGGCATTTTGATTCGATCGGGATGATTGACCCATTGTACCCGGCTCAAACCTCTTAGGCAGGCTTTAGTGGGATCGGCTGTATTGGCCTCCACTTTCACTAATTTTCCATCAACAACATAGCCTTTCAAGTTATGATGCAGGCACTCCATTGTGCAGCTGGAAGTGAACGTTTTCGCATTAGTTAGATCTGCCGGGGCTCCTTCTACAACATCAGCCCAAGTACCGGCTATTCCGGCACCGCCAAGAGTAACTGCCGCTGCCGCAGCACCGGTACCTTTAATAAAGGTACGTCTTGACATTTTGGTGGTTTCTTTTCCTTTGTTCTCAGTTGTCATGACCGTTTCCCCTTTCTCCTTTGTTTTTTTTGATTAAAAATAAATGTACTAGTGCAGAAACAGATACTAATTATTAACATAGACAAGAGCTTTAGGTGTTACACCGGCTTGAATAGTATCCAAAATTGTATAATCACCGGTATCTACAACCAAGACCGTGCCCCCAAGCAGATCGGCGATATAAGCCTTTCCTCCATCCCGTGAAAGAACGATATCTCCCGGCTGACCCATTAATTCGCAAGAGCCGATAACTTGGCCGGTCACTGATTTTAGCCCCCATAGTTTCGCATCATTTTCCGTAACCACATAGATTACACCGCCATCTGGGGACGAAGCAATACTTACCGGCTTTTCACCTACTTGAAGCTTGTCTATGCTACCACCCCCCTTCAAATCCATACTTAAGATAAAATTATTGATAGCTATTTCATTGCCGGCGGCAGAAACATATAATCTGTTATTATCTGAGCCGGCGAAGATCATCTTATTAATTCCAAAAGCAGCGTCAAAGGTTTCAACTTCTATTTCCTTTTGAATATCAATAACCGCAACATCCCAAGTGCCCATATTCCCTACATAAATCTTGCCTCCAGCCTCATCAAGCACTATAGCTGAGGGTTTACGACCGGCACCCATTGGCTCACCGAATATATCGCTGCAGCAGTCCGGTGGTTCAATTCTTTCTTCAAAGCCAAAGGTATTTAAGGGATAAAAACCCACCATTGAACGGAGAGTTAAATCAACGATACTTACTCGATTAAGGTAGTAATCAAGAACATAGAGAATATCGCCTGTTGCTTTAATCGTCATGGCCACCGGCTGATTACCAATGGCAATCTTAGCCTCTATCTCCCCGGATGTAGTGCTTATTTTGTACACATCACCGGAGCCGCTGTTGGCTACATAAACATATTTTTCATCCGGCGATTTTGACAGGGCAATTGGCTTTGCTCCAACGGGAATATGCTTGACTGTTTCACCGGTTGCCAGGTCGATAACTGCTACCTGATTAGTAGTGTACAGGCAAATGTAGAGAGCCTCCTTTGGCATTTCCTTTTCCTTTTCGCTAGGCTCCGTGACTGGAACAGAGGGGGTACCTGGCTTTTCCGGAGCCGGGTCCGTAGTACACACCACTTTCGTGCAGGCGGTTAAGGTTAAGGCCATAATCAGCAGCAATAAGGGAATTATCTTGTTATGCCTTATCATTCTTTACAAGCCTTCCTTCTTGCATAAGGTAGCGTCTCTTAGCACATGCCGCCCATTGGGAATTATGGGTAACCATCACAACCGCACCACCTCGTTGGATAACCCCTGCTAATAAGTCCATAACCTTCCCTGCCCATATTTCATCCAAATCATTAGTGGGTTCATCAGCAAGGACTAGCTGCGGGTCATTGATTAATGCTCTGGCAATAATCAACCTGCGGCGCTGACCAACACTTAATTGGCTGGGTAGAAAACTCCGCCTTGCACTCAGCCCCAATTCCTCTAAGAAGAAGGCTATTTTGGCTTCATCCGGCTTCTTGCCCTTACTTACACTTAGAGCAAACCGTAGATTACCTTCCACCGTTAAAGCCTGAAAAAGATTGGTCTCTTGGAACACAAATCCGACCAGATCCCTCCGTAGCTTAGTTACTTTCCTATCTGCTAAGCTGTGCAGGTTATGCTCGTTTAAAAAAACTTCCCCCCCGCTGGGCATCAATAAGCCGCTCATGATATACAGCAGGGTACTCTTGCCGGTACCGGAAGGTCCTTCGATGGCCAGAAAATCGCCCTTTTCAACTGTCAGTGAGACTTCATTCAGCGGGCAGACCACTTCGCCCATTTCATAGGTTTTGCTGACCTTTTCTAAGCGACAAAGACTCATATCAGTCTACCTCCCCTCTGGCGATTGCTTCTTGGGGATCCAGTTTCGAACTTTTCCAAGCCGGATACACCGCGGCGAAAAATCCCAAAAGCAATGCTACAAATACCCCCAGCAAACCATTACCCAGAGCGGCACCCCAAGACCATTGGCCCATCGGTAAACTCAGCGCACTTCTTAAGGTGGTTAAAATTGAATTGACTCCCAACACGCCAAGGATGCTTCCGGCAATACCGCCCGCACCTGCCATAAACCAGGCTTCCAACAATATAAGCTTGAACACCTCAGTTCTCTGCACCCCAATCGCTCTAAGGAGCCCGATTTCCTTTCTTCTTTCCCTGGCCAAAGCACTAAAGCGACCAATTAGGGCTAAACCGGCAACAAAAAATACTGCGAGCCACAAACCAAAAATCAATTTGCCAACAATAAGTATCTGTGACCGCATGGAGGAGACCACTTCGCTGGTAGCTACCGCTTCTAAGGTAAGACCCAGATTATTTATTTCTTCAGTGATTTGAACGGGATCATAGCCCTCCGTAGTTTTAATCAAAATTGCCGAAATCAGGTTTTCCGGCGTTTCCTTTTTCCACAATCCTTGAAGATAGGGGCTATTCTTGGCCAATTCCCTGGCGACATCAATATTCATAAAAATCGTTTCATCCATGCCGCTTCCGGTTGGGTAGAGGCTGCCAACAACCGTGAAGACTCCGCCTAATACCGATGCTTGGTTACCAAGGAAGGCGGGGATATTTCCACCAATAATAATTTGGTTGTCTGCCAAAGCCTTAAGATTGTGCTCATTTAACCAAGGTTCTAAGATAAAATCCGTTGCCGGGTCGTAACCGACCAGTCGGGTTGCACCACCGATGGAACAACAACTTTGATCCAAAGTTTGTGTAAAGAACTGAGGAGTAAGTTTCTCTATCCCTTTGACTTGGGCAATTTGTTGAGTAACATCTTCAGGCATATAAATATTTACCGGTTCTGCCGTAAAAATCGTTTGAAAGGCATCGGCATTGCTTTTATTCGGTAGGACGATAATATCCGCTCCTAACCGATCATTTGACAGCTTTAAGCCTTCTTGTAAAGTAAACAAGACCGAAAAAGCCAGGACAAAGGTCAATACGGTCAAAGCCGTTATCGAAACCGTCAGGATGGATTGTCCTTTGCGACGGATAACATTTTCCCAAGCTAAAATCCACATGCACTACCCCCCCTAAATAGTAATATATTTCACAATACCGGATGCCACCTATCCCAAATCTCGCGGATTGTTAAATCCACAGAGAATTCAATTTATTATCCTAGCTGCTCTTCCTTGCTTTTATCAAAAAAGGAGATTATTCCTAAAACAATAGTTAAAGCCCCACCGGCTCTTAACCAAAATGCTGTCCCATGACAAGCCATGACTTTTTTACAGACTCCAATTCCGATTATCGATTCGTAGGTTACCGCAATGAGCATGATTCCTAAAGCAATAATCATTACAGGGTTATTTTTTTTCGTGATAAGTGAATAAACCGTTTGCACGAATAAAAGTACCGCAATTAAAGTTGCCGCTTGAGCCGTGTAAAAACACCTCATATGTACCATATTGCCGTTAGCAAGTTCTAAAAGGCCATCACATACCGGTGCCCATAAATAAACGGCCCCTAAAACAGCTGCGACAATAACCAATAATCCAAAATTCAGGTATTTGAGGTGTTTTATAGATAAGCTTTTCATTACATGCCCTCCTTCGGTCTTAAATATTGTTCTCACTAGTATAAACGTTTAAGACTCAAAAACCTTCCGGTATTTTGCGAAAAATATTTTTTTCTTTTTTCTTTGCAATTTATACTCCGATTACACTTAGACCAAAGTTTCAGTAGTAAAAAATACCTCTCTCGCAGACCAAGAAAGGTCTGAAGAAAGGTATTTTACAAACACATATTAATTCCCATGCCCTACATCATTTTCGCCATTCTCAGCTTATCCGCTACCATGGCGATGAATTCGGAATTGGTAGGCTTACCCCGGTCGACATTGATGGTATAGCCGAAGAAACGATTCATAAATTCGATATTCCCCCGATCCCAAGCCAGCTCAATAGCATGGCGGATGGCTCGTTCCACTCGACTGGGGGTAGTATTATATTTATTGGCGATCAAGGGGTAGAGTTCTTTTGTCACCGCTCCTAATAGGGACACTTCCTGTACGACACTAACAATAGCATCTCTTAAGTACTGATAACCTTTAACATGAGCAGGCACACCCATTTGATGGATCATGCGAGTTACTTCCACTTCAAGATTACGGGAACCGGTACTTACCATATTCACGGAATCAGAAGGGGCGGAAGCGACGGCAGGGGCATGCACCTGATCCTCGTTGTTATTATATTTTGTTAAGGGTATAACACCTTGCAATTGGCGGATTCGTTTTCCGAGGGTCTCCAAGTCAAAGGGCTTTTATATAAAGTAATCAGCCCCCAATTGGACAGCCCGTTTGGTCATACTTTCTTGGCCGAAGGCGGTCAAGATAATAACACGGGGCTTTTTAATATCACTTTGTAATTTTTCTAAGACCCCTAAGCCATCCAAATGGGGCATTATTATATCTAAAATCACCAAATCAGGTTGTTCACGGTAAATTAAGTCTAGGGCTTCATTACCGTGGTAAGCAATTCCAACTAATTGCATATCCGCTTGGCGTAAGATATACTCCTTTAAGACTTCGATAAACTCCCGATTATCGTCCGCGAGTAATACTCTGATCGGCTTTTGCATAAAAACTGCTCCCCCTCGCTCGAATACAACGTCCTTTGCATTTCGACATTTGATAATAACTTTCCTGCTAAAGGAAATAAATTTTACAAATCTAAACTATTTTTTCCACATATTCTGAATTATAGTGAAACGCATAATATACTAATACAGTATATCATTTAAAGTTAACTATTCAATAGAAGTTTTTCTATTATCTTAATCTTCAAGAAAATATTGTAAATATCGACAGAATAATAAAAACCATTGAGGCAAATTCAGCCCCAATGGTTTTTAAGTTATGCCGCTTCCTTTTTACTTACAATGTCCGCATCCTTAAGCATATTTTGAATAAAAACTCCATAGCCCCGGCTGGCGTCGTTAACAAAAACATGGGTTACTGCACCAATGATTTTGCCGTCTTGAACGATCGGACTGCCTGACATCCCCTGGATGATTCCACCGGTCTTCTCTATCAGCACCGGATCCGTGACTTTGATAACCATGTTTTTGCTATCGGTCCTATTTCGCATAATTCGTTCTATTTGCACATCATATTCTTCAATTCGTTCCCCTTCCAAGACAGTATAGATTTTGGCCGGACCTTCTTTAATCTCTGATTCCCAGGCTACGGAAATAGCTTCTTTAAAATAAGGATTGTGGATTTCTCCTTCTAAAGTACCGAAAATACCTGAAACAGTGTTTTTCTCAATGTTTCCGGAAAACTTGGATTGATTAACGAATGAGCCAATTTTTTCTCCGGGATTTCCCCGCTTCCCTTTCTCAATGGCATAGATTGTAGAGGCAACGATACTTCCATTTAAAATTTCGATTTTTTGATTGGTATCTACATCGTTAATCACATGACCTAAAGCTCCGTATTTTCCTCTAAGAGGGTCATAAAAAGTAAGTGTTCCTACTCCTGCCGCTTCGTTTCGTACATAAAGCCCTACGCGATGACGTTTTGTTTCCGTACAAAATACCGTCTTAATTCTCTTCAAACTTTCTTGACCGTTGTGGTTAATAAGGATTTCCGCATAACCTTGTTTTTCTCCGCCTCGATGAATGGCATTAGCCACTTCTTGGTCGCTGCGCATCTCTTGGCCATCGATTTTTAAGATTACATCCCCAACTTGGATTCCGGCTTCTTTGGCAGGATAAATCGTCTTTCCCTCTTGATTTTGCACTGCTGCCTGTCCAACTACCATGACTCCCTTGGCTTGCAAGCTTACCCCGATGGATTGTCCGCCGGGCAAAAGCTTTAAATCAGGCATTACTTCAACGGTACTGGATTTTAGGGAAATTAAGCCAAAGAGTTTATAAGTGACTTGAACTACCTCTGCTTCCCCTGTGTTGGCTGCCATAACCGCGTCGGATTCCGAAGCTTTTACTTCTTCAACGGCAATCAAATTGGATAAGATTCCTGTGAGTTCCGGAAAACTACGCTGACTGGATTCTTGAAGTTCAGGCAATTGCGTAATTTGATGAAGCGTTGGATTAAGACTGAGAAAGGTACAGATAAGAACACTGGCGAAGACTATGGCTCTCTTCGTTTTCACTCTCTTATCACCCTCCGTCTTTTTGTCTCCCCATGTTCTTCCTTTCCCTCTTGAAATTTGTTTTTTTTGAGACCCAATAATAAATTAACCATCATGCTTTCTTTTCATCCTGTCAATTCTGTTCTGGTTTACCAAATAAAAAAATAGAAGGCCAAATTCGCCTTCTATTCTATAAAATCTCCATAATATTATTTTTCTATAAGGTTTATTGAATATTTTTCCGCATTTTTCGAGCATGCTCCAAAGCAATGCTGTCTTCATCCCCGCCCAACATGCGGGCCAATTCATAAATTCTTTCTTCTTCAGATAATAAGGAAATCCTTGTTCTGGTCCGTCCATTAACGATCTCTTTTTGAATACCAAAGTGCTGTTCCCCAAAGGCCGCAACCTGTGGGGCATGGGTTATACAAAAGACTTGTTTGCAGTTAGCAATCTTAGCTAATTTATCCCCTACTTTTTGAATGGTTCGTCCACCCACACCACTATCCACTTCATCAAAGACAAAGGTGCCTACACTTTCGATTTTAGACAGGAGGCTTTTGAGGGCCAGCATTAGGCGGGACATTTCCCCACCGGAAGCCACTTTGGCCAAAGGCTTCGCAGGTTCCCCCATATTGGCGGAAAAATAGAATTCTACTTCTTCCGCACCACCGGCCTGAGGTTCTGCAACCGGTGTAAAACACACCTCAAAACTACTTTTTCCCAAGCCTAAATCGGCCAATTCAGTTTTTAAACCTTCGGCAAGTCGTTGGGCTTGGATACTCCGTTCTTGACTCAACTCTTGGGCTTTAACCTGATATTCCTTCAGGCACTTTGCCTTATACTTAGCTATTGTCTCTAATTCCGCCTGCAAGTTGGTGATGGTATGGAGTTCCCGAGCCATCTCCTCCTTGGTCTGCAAAACCTCTTCCAGACTATATCCATATTTACGCAAGCGTTGCAATTGAATTAAGCGTTCTTCTATTTCATCTAACCGTCCAGGTTCAAACTCGAAGCCTTCCCGATAGGAACTGACTTGAGCGGCTAGGTCTTCTACCAGGTAATATATTGATTCAATCGGCTCCAGCATATTACTGCATTCTAAATCATAACGGACAAGGTCCTGAAGGGCCTTGCGGCAGCGACCGATCTGATCAAAAGCAGAGGACTGTTGACCGCCCTCATAAAGAAGGGAATAAACTTCGCCAATAATGCTCATGATCTTCTCCGAATTCACCAGCCGCTTCTTTTCTTCTAACAAGTAATTTTCTTCATCTGGTTGAGGATTAACCGAGTTAATCTCGTCAATCTGATAGCGTAAAATATCCTCGCGGCGTGCACGCTCTTTTTCACTTTGAAGAAGCTGCTGTTCTTTATTAATAAGACTGCGATAGGTGCGGGCAATTTTGTTTACTTCCTTGACCAGTTCAAGTAATTTATCGCCGCCAAAGGCATCCAGCAAGCCCCGATGACTATCGGGGTTAAAAAGCGATTGGTGCTCCATCTGCCCATGAATGTCTACTAAGCCTTGAACCAAAGTTCGATAAAGCGTCAAAGGGACTATTCTTCCTTGAACCCGACAGCTATTTCTGCCATTACGATTGATTTCTCGTGAAAGGATCAACTGGCCTTCCTCAACGGGGTAACCGGCTTCCGCTAAACCTTCCAGAACTTCTGTAGGACATTCTGCAAAGACCCCTTCAACCAAAGCCTTATCCTGGCCATGCCGGATGAAATCCGCACTGGCTCTTCCTCCCAAAAGCACTCCGAGGGCATCGATTAGCATGGATTTACCTGTACCGGTTTCACCGGAAAAAATAGTTAAACCCGCAGAAAAGGATAATTGAACTTCCTCCATCAGGGCGAAATTTTGCACATGGATTTCTGTTAACATAATACCCATCTCCCCTTTGACAAAAGGCTCTACTCCATAAGCTGAGTGATCCGCTCCCGTATTGTGGGTACCGCACTAGGCGGCTTGATCACTAAAAGGATGGTATCATCCCCGGCCACCGAACCAATCACTTCTTCCCAATTGCTGTGATCAATCAAGCTTGCCAGTGCTTGGGCATTGCCCGGAATAGTTCTCAGAACAATTAAATTTTCGCTATCATTAATAGTAACCACTGTCTCTCGCAACCGCCGCCGCAAACGATCCGGAGTACTAAGGGGCTGAGCCGTACCCGGAATTGCATAACGATAATCATCATCCGCAGTAGGTACTTTGATTAACCCCATCTCCTTAATATCCCGCGAGACGGTTGCTTGGGTTACATCAAACCCATCTTTTCGTAACCACTCCGCAAGCTCTTCTTGGGTGTGGATGGCTTGATTATTAATAATCTCTTGGATTTTCATCTGCCGACGGGTCTTCATGGCCTATCCCCCTTGTTTTTTTGAACCAAAAGCCAATAAGGTGCATCTTCAATCTGATTAATATATTCACCACGTAAAACACTGTACTGCCGACCCGGTAAACCGGCTAAAAACTCTTCGAGAGCAATAGCCTCCGCCAAACCACCGGGATGCCCCCGATAGACCGTAAGAGCGATCAGGCCATCCTTACGGAGCAGCTGAAGCACAGCAGACAATGCTGCCAAGGTGGAAGCCGGTTGAGTAGTAATCTCCTGACTATGGCCCGGCAGATAACCCAGATTAAACATGGCAGCTTGTACGGGTTCAGCGACCTTTTCCAACAATCGCCCGTGATCCCAGTGATGCAGGCGTACCCTGGAATCTAATTGATGGGTTCTAAGGAGCTCCAAGGTTTCTTGAAGAGCAGCTTCCTGAATATCAAAGGCATGAACTAAACCCTGTTCTCCTACCTGTTGAGCTAGAAACAAGGTGTCTCGTCCCCGACCGGCCGTTAGATCTAAGACCACATCTCCCGGTTGAATATTGGTAATAAGTATTTTTCTGATAAACCCCTGAATATCCTGAATGCGCTTACTCATGCCACCGGTCCTTTAGTTTCTCCCGTACCAGATAGGGAAAACTCCTTTTACCCAAACGTATCAATAGGGCTGAAAGGGGCGCCTTCTCGATACAGACGGTTTCTCCGAATTTCATCACCAGGTGATGATAACCGTCAAAATTAACGATACATTCTTCTCCCCGTACTAACAGGATCTCAATCTTTTCCTTACCGGATACGACCATTGGGCGGGCAGACAAGGAATGAGCAGCTAAAGGAGTAAGTAAAATTGCTTCCACATTCGGTCCCAAAATCGGACCTCCGGCGGATAAGGCATAGGCGGTGGAACCGGTAGGCGTGGAAATAATTAAGCCGTCGGCCGGATAGCTTACCGATGGTTCTCCGGATAAATTAGCCTGGAGAGTAATCATAGCTGCCCCAGGATCTCTTAAAAACACCACATCATTCAAGGCATGGAAAGTACTCTGTCGTTGATCCAAGTCTGTTATTACAGCGGAAAGCATGAGACGTTCTTGAACGGTGTATTCGTGATTGATGACCTTTTCTAAAGCATCGAAAACTTCATTTCTTTCAATTTCACATAAAAATCCTAAGCGGCCCAAATTAACTCCCAAGACAGGGATTCCATAAGGTGCAGCCTCCCGTGAAGCTTCCAATAAAGTCCCGTCCCCGCCTAAGGAAATAATAAACTCAACTCCCTGAGTGGTGATTTCCTCCCATTTAGTATAAACCTCCCACCCACGTTCACTAAACCAAGGGGCGATTTGTTCGGCTACGGCAATGGCTTCAGTCTTACTTCGATTAATCCACAAGCCGACTCGGTCCACGCATTTCACTACCTTCCTTGTTGAGCATCTTGGACAATCTCTTGAATAAGCTCCCGCCAGGACAACCCTTTTTCATCTTCACGGGCCAACCAAGCAAGGTATTCGATATTCCCCTCCGGTCCTTTGATCGGCGAGAACTCCACCCCTTTAACAACCAATCCATACTTCTCTGCTTCTTGAAGCACATATTCCAAGACCCAAATATGAACCTGTGGGTCCTTGACAACACCTTTTTTACCGATATGTTCCCGTCCAGCTTCGAATTGGGGCTTGACCAAAGTGATTACCTGACCATCTTCTTTAAGGATCTCCAGCATTGCCGGGAAAATCTTGGTAACTGAGATAAATGCTACATCGGAAACCACAAAATCTACCTGTTCCGGCAAAGACTCATGGGTTAGATAGCGAGCATTGACTCTTTCCATACATACCACCCGGGGGTCCGTCCGCAACTTCCAATCCAATTGACCATAGCCCACATCGATAGCATAGACCCTTTGGGCCCCGTTTTGTAAAGCGCAATCCGTAAAGCCACCGGTAGAAGCTCCAATATCAGCGACAACCGCGTCTTTTAAGCTAACGGGAAATACTTTCAAAGCCTTTTCCAGTTTTAGGCCGCCCCGAGAAACATAGGGTAAAAGGTCTCCTTTAACTTCTAAAACTGTGTTCTCCGCCAACTCCAGACCGGGCTTGTCCAGACGTTGCCCATTACTATAGACCATTCCTGCCATAATGGTAGCCTTGGCCTTTTCGCGGCTGGGAGCTAAGCCCTTCTTGACAAGCAATACATCCAGCCGTTCTTTACCTTTAGACACTGCTTCTTCCCTCAATCCGCTGCAAAACCTTTAATCGCTCAGCCGCCTTGAGTATACCCACAACAGACAAGCCATAGCTTTGATGCAATAAAGAAATAGCTCCTTGTTCTACAAATTCATCATAGCCCAGACGTTCCACTACAACATCTGCTAATCCTTCATCTGCCAGAACTTCGATAACGGCACTGCCCATACCACCGGCCAGCATATGATCCTCTACAGTGATTAGACGCTTGGTTTGCCTTGCATAACGGAGAATTGTCTCGACATCTAAAGGATTTAGATAACGCAAATTGATTACCGTAGCCTCAACCCCACGATGATGAAGTTCTGCCGCCGCAGCCATACAGGTATAAACCATCGGACCAACACCGATTATGGTTAAATCTTTACCTTCGAGAAGGACCTCTGCCTTGCCGATAGGTAATTCTGTCAATTCATTGCTGAGATCCACACCCTGACCTGCAGAACGGGGGTAACGCAAGGCCACCGGCCCGTCAAGTTTTAAGGAAGTATAAAGCATATGGCGCAACTCATCTTCGTCCTTGGGTGCCATAAAAACTAAATTAGGAATAACCCTTAAAAAGGAAATATCGAATACACCGTGATGAGTGGGGCCGTCATCACCCACAACTCCGGCCCGGTCAATCGCCATTACCACATTAGCATTAGGTAAGCAAACATCATGAAGAACTTGGTCATAGGCCCTCTGGTAAAAAGTTGAGTAGATGGAAACAACCGGTTTCAGCCCGCCAAAGGCCAGTGCCGAAGAAAAGGTTACTGCATGCTGCTCGGCAATTCCTACATCAAAGAACCGGTCGGGAAATTGTTTAGCAAAAAGATGGAGTCCGGTCCCACTGGGCATCGCCGCCGTAACCGCCACAACCCGTGGGTCCTTTTCCGCGATCTGGCAAAGTGTCTCACCAAATACTTGAGTATAGGTCGGGGGAGCCGGTTTCTTGATGATCTCACCGGTAATCTTATTAAAGGGACCAACCCCGTGAAAGGCAGTAGGATTTTTCTCTGCCGGCCCATAGCCTTTCCCCTTTTGGGTGAGAGCATGGACCAACACCGGCCCTTTTACATGCTTGGCCTGCTCCAAAACCTGTTCCAAAGCCCCTTGATCATGGCCATTGATAGGACCAAGATAAGTAAAGCCCAATTCCTCAAACAATAACCCCGGTACCAGTAAATATTTCAAGCTATCCTTGGCCTTCTCCGCTGCTTTGGCCATTTTCGTACCAATTCCGGGAATCTTTTTCAGCAAATTTTCAATCTCGTCTTTACTGCGATCATAGCGTGGATCTGTACGCAAGCGGTTAAGGTAGGAGGACATAGCTCCCACATTATGAGCAATGGACATCTCGTTATCATTAAGGACTACAATCATTCGGGTTTTAGAGTGACCGGCATGGTTTAAGGCTTCAAAAGCCATTCCTCCGGTCATAGCCCCATCACCGATAACGGCTATTACTTGAAATTTCTCTCCATTAATATCTCTTGCCTTAGCAAAACCCAAGGCGGCAGAGATGGAAGTACTGGAATGCCCCGTTTCAAAAAAATCGTGAGGGCTTTCCGAGCGTTTGGGGAAACCAGACAAACCGCGATAAAGCCTTAAGCTCCTAAACTCTTTTTGCCTTCCCGTTACTAATTTATGGATATAGCTTTGATGCCCTACATCCCAGATGATTTTATCCTCGGGACTGTTAAATACCCGATGTAAGGCCAGGGTTAGCTCAACAACCCCTAAGTTCGGGGCCAAATGCCCTCCATTCGTGGAAACCACATCCACTATTTCATCCCTGATCTCTTGGGCAAGCACTTCCAGTTCGGCGTAAGTCAACCCTTTGAGATCTTGAGGTTGATCAATTCTTTCGAGAATCCCCATTATGCTTCCCTCCCTTCCGTTTCTTTTCCGTAAATGACCATCCTGTCAGACTTTCGAAGCGGGCGATGACACTTCCGACCTGCCCCATAATCTCATCGGCCTTTTGGATAGCGAAAGTTTTGCCGAGAGCCTTTCCGGTAACGGTAACGGAAGCCACCAGGGCAATCATCAAAGTATTAAACCAAATTTCCTGGGCTTCCAAGGTGGGATAAGTTCTCAGAATTTGTATAACTATGGAGGCTGACATACCTCCACTCAAGGCACCCGTTACATCCCCAATTATATCATTGGCAAAATTCGCTACAGTATCCGCATGCCGAATCAAAAAAAACGTTTGGCGAGCCCCGGGAACCCGGTTGGCCGCTTTGGCATGATGTGGCTTCTCAGTAGCAGCAGTGACAGCGATTCCGATTATATCAAACCCGATATTAATGATAATAATAACCAGTAAAAGGATTAGAGCAATAATTATATCGGTCTTCCTCATTAAAAGCTCAGTCCCCAAACCGGCAATGACTGCTAATGTAAAACTAAGAAGGAAAACAAATAGAATATGCTTCCAACTCTTTCTCTTATACCCCAAAGGTTACCCTCCAAAATCTTCGATTAGATAAAAATCCCCACGATCAGGCCGACAATCGCCCCGGCAAAAACCTCAAATGGGGTATGACCGATCAGTTCCTTGAGCCGCTCTTGGGAGAGATGATCCATTTGTTGGTACAATCCTTCCACTAGTTGATTGATCACCTCAGCCTGTTTGCCGGCAGCTCGCCGTACCCCTGCCGCATCATACATTACAATCATCCCAAAGATTACGGCCACAGCAAAAATCGGCGAATTCCAGCCATAGTATTTTCCCACACCAATGGCCAAGGCACAGACAGTAGCCGAGTGTGAGCTGGGAAACCCTCCGGAACTGAAAAGAAAGCCCAGATCAAAGGTCCTGTGCAGGGCAAAGTTAATGATCAATTTCAAAGTTTGGGCAATCAGCCAAGCCAGAACCGCAGATATTAAAACTGTATTATCAAGAATTTCCGCAATGTCGCTCATGCTTCACCTCAATGCTTACGTTGAGCAATATAGTCTGCTAATCCATGAAGAAACCCCGCTCTTTCACCAAGTACTTCCAAGGCCGCGTGGGCTTCTTCTGTTTTTACCATTAGCTCATGTTTGGCTCCATCGAGACCCATTAATGAGGGATAAGTAGACTTATGTTGACGAAGATCGCTCTGAGCAGGCTTACCAAGAGTTTCGCTATCGCTCTCTATATCCAAAATATCGTCTTTGATTTGAAAGCCTAAACCGATCGCCTGAGCGTAGCGGGTTAAAGCTTCAATTTTTTCCTCAGTTCCCCCGGCCAGAATTGCTCCCAAACGAGCTGAAGCAACGAGCATAGCCCCTGTTTTTAAGCGATGTATTCCTTCCAGTTCAAAAAGATTTAGACTTTTATCCTCGGCTTCCAAATCGGCAACCTGTCCCCCGACCATCCCTTCCGGTCCGGCGGCCTGTGCCATTTCACGAATTACCCGCAGTTGGCGCTCGGGGGTCACCCCATTAATCGACTGGGAAAGCAGTTCGAAAGCATAGGTTAAAAGGGCATCCCCAGCCAAAATAGCCTGCCCTTCCCCAAAAACTTTATGATTAGACAAGCGGCCTCGCCGATAGTCATCGTTATCCATAGCCGGAAGATCATCATGAATTAACGAATACGTATGGATCAATTCAATAGCACAAGCCGCGGGCAGAATACTTTCCGCCTCACCCCCCACTGCTTTCGCAGATGCCAGAGCTAGAACCGGACGAATCCTTTTCCCACCGGCGGCAAGGGAGTATTTCATACTATCGGTCAAAATCCCCCCTGCCCAAGGGATTCGGTCTAGATAGGTTTCCACCAGCTGGGTATATTCCTCAAATTCCTTTTGAAACATTCATGAATCATCCTTCCACTGGAAAATCAGCCGGGCGAATTTCCAGTTCCCCATGGGGATTTTCCAAAAGAATTTGCATTTGCTTCTCAGCATGGTCAAGCATACTATTACAATTTTGGACTAGCTCGATTCCCTGGCGGAAAAGATTCAGAGCCTGTTCAAGCGGAACTTCCTTTTGCTCCAACTCCCGAACAATCTTTTCTAATCGTTCGATGCCCTCTTCAAAAGTTAATTCTTTATTTTCAATTTCCATTAAGTATTCCCCTTTAAGCTTTCTCATTACCTGAGATCAACATTCTTGGCTAGTACCGCACAGGTGAGTGCCCCCTGCTGTAGCCGCACTTGCACCTGTTGGCCAAGATCGACTTCATCACTACTGCGGAGAAGGTTTCCTTTCGGACCATAGGTCAGGGAGTAACCCCTCCCCAAAATTGCCAAAGGACTCAACAAATCAAGCTTTGCGGCCAATAGTTTTAGTATACCATTTTTATCAGAAACAAATCTAGTCATTCCTTGCTCCAAACGATCACCAAGAGCATCTAGCCGCTGACGACTTTGATCGATACGCCAAAAAGGATTGGATAGGGGGCCGATTCCGGCAAGACCGTCCAGCCTCTGTCTTTTCTGCTGAATCTGCGTAGCCATATTGCCACGGAGCCGAGCCTCCAATTGCTCAAGGTTAGTCTTTAATTCCAGCCGGACGGGAACCGCCAATTCAGCTGCCGCTGATGGGGTAGGTGCTCTTAAATCCGCCACCATATCCGCGATTGTCACATCGGTCTCATGCCCTACAGCCGAGATTACCGGAATGCCGGAGGCGGCAATAGCCCGTGCCACTTCTTCCGTGTTAAAAGCCCATAGTTCTTCCAAGGAACCCCCACCCCGTCCAACAATAATTACATCCACTTTTGCTTGTTTATTTAGACGGGCGATGGCTTGAGCCACTTCTAAAGGAGCGCTTTCTCCTTGAACTGCTGCTGGAGCTAAGACCCAGGAAATTTGAGGATTCCGTCGTTGCATAACTTTAATAATATCCTTAATGGCTGCCCCGGTGGGACTTGTCACAATTCCTACTCGACGTGGATATTTGGGTATAGGCCTTTTTCTCTCTGCCGCAAACAATCCTTCACTTGCTAAACGCCCCTTAAGCTGCTCATAAGCTAAATAAAGGGCCCCTACTCCACTTGGCTGCATCTCTTCCACATAGATCTGGATATTGCTATCTCGTTCGTAGATACGAATACTTCCTCGCACCAGCACTTTCATGCCATCCTGAGGAACAAACCCCACTCGCTCAGCACGACTGCGAAACATTACCCCTTTTAGGCTGGCCGAGGCATCTTTTAATGTAAAATACCAATGCCCGGAGGGGCGGTGATTTTTATAATTGGAAATTTCACCGCCTACCCAGCAATTGATAAAGTCAGGATTTTCATTGAGGGTTCGACCTATTTCCTGGGTTAATTCCGCAACGGTCCAAATCTTTGGCACATTTTTCACCTCTACCCCATAATACACAATACCTTAAAAGCTTGGCAAGATAAAGCTCTTGCATTCTTAGCCGCGAAACAATCAAAAATAGGGAGGTTTCCCTCCCTAAGTTAGAACATTTTCTTCTTCCACAAAACAAAAGCACTAATTCCGCCTATAAGAAAGGCCATTACCAGTACAAAAATAAAGCCAAAGGGATTATCCTCGAATGGAACAGCAACATTCATTCCCCAAAAACTAGCTAACATGGTGGGCACCGCCAGAATAATCGTCATGGAAGCCAAAAACTTCATCACCATATTTAAATTATTGGAGATAATCGAGGCAAAGGCATCGGTCATACTGGTTAATATAAGTGAATACATCTCAACCATTTGGATGGCCTGATTGTTTTCGATGATTACATCTTCTAAAAGATCCTCATCCTCTTCATACATCTTGATCAAATGAGAACTCTGGCTATTTGAACGCAACCGTAACAGCCGATCCATCACAACTCCGTTAGAACGGAGAGAAGCGGTAAAATAAGTTAAGCCTTTTTGTAAATCGATCAATTGGAAGATCTCTTTGTTTTTCATGGATTGACGAAGGTCAATCTCAATCTCATCAGTGCGCTTGTTGATCTGCCGCAAATACTTCAGATAATAAGTAGCCGACTTATAAAGTATCTGAAATAAAAACCGTGTTCGTTTGGCCGTATTAAAGTTTCGGCAACTTCCCCTGTTAAATTCAGAGAACACCGGATTGTTTTCCAAACATACAGTGATAATATGATCCTCGGTTACGACCATACCCAGCGGCAGTGTGTCATAGTTAGTATCATTAATCATGAGTGGTATATTGGTAATCACCAATATACAGTGGTCTTCAAGCTCAATCCGGGAACGTTCTTCCTCGTCAAGGGCCGCTCTAAGCAAATCCAGTGGTACATCTGTCGCTTCAGCCACCGCATTAAGTTCCTCGGTTGTTGGATTCACACACTGAATCCAGGAGCCTTTAACCAGATTCTGCAAGGATAGTTCTTGATAATTACCAGCATCATTTCTACAAATTTTGAGCATCCGGTCTCCCCCTTTAGGTGGCCGGCTGAATCAAAATCCTCTCTTCTAAACCGGACACACCCCAATTTTCAGTAAAAATATTCATTTTCGGTCGACTAGGGCCTCCAGCGTCCAGTTTAATCACCATCCTATTATTTTCTAGTCATTACATTAGAACTATACTCCTTCCATTAAAACCTGTCAATAAGCTGCATCCCGACAATGCTTCATAATCCCTGATTTTATATATTAAAATACCATCAAAAATGTGACTTCTTTTTGACACAGACTTTACGGAAAATCCCTCATTCCAGTATTCCCTCAAAATTACACTTCAATAAGATCCGACCCTTATTCTTCGCTCAGGATGACAGGGCTGTTGTCTACCGAGCGATACGAAGTATCTTGACCATAAAAAACGGGGCCGTTGCTTGTCAAACAATCTGGTTCGTTTGCAACAGCCCCGTCCCCAAAATCAAAATATACTTTCTTTTACAATCTGCTTTGCACCACGGCTACAGTTTCGTTTTTTAGCTTTTCGGCCTGAGCAAAGAGCCTTTCCCGTTCGGCCTTTACTTTCTCCTGATAACCGCCATCCTTAACTTGAGGTAGATTGATGTCTACACTGAACATAGCAGCCTTCAGGGCGCTTTCGGCTAGATAAGCGGCTACACCCACATCACTGATAGCCCCTTTATTGCCGATGGGGGCCAGCTCTTGGGCCAATTCCAAAACCGCATAGCAATTTTGGGCGATCCCTAAGGGTGTATCAGTAGCCGAAACCAGCACTTCTTGCATCTTGGCGGAACGAGCCTGTTTTTGCTCCTCAGTATCTTTGGGAAGCTTTAGCACCGCCATAAAATTGGAGAATTCCTCAATGTCTTGGGTCAAGCCGTTTTTCAGATCATCCAAGAGCTTTTGACCCTTTTCTAAGATAACTAGAGCTTGGGGCTCCACATCTTTATATTTTTCCTTGCCAATGGTCAAATTGGCGACCATGCACACCATAGAGGCAGCCAAAGCACCTACGTATGCAGATACACTTCCGCCACCGGGAGTAGGGGCCGAACTAGCAGATTGAGCCAAAAATTCAGCAGTTGTCCATTGCCAAACTGTGTTCTCGGACATTATTTTCCCTCCTTACGCTGTAAGGCTATCCCTTTAAGCACATTTTTCATAATTAAGGCTGTAGTTAAAGATCCTACTCCTCCGGGTACTGGGGAAATCAAGGAGGCTACTTCCTTTACTTCTTCAAAATCAACATCACCGCAGATACCGCCGGGAATCTCATTAATTCCGGCATCCACTACTACAGCACCGGGTTTAACCATATCCTTCTTGACAAGTTTCGCTTTGCCCACAGCGGCGATAACGATATCGGCCTGGCGGGTAAAGGCTCCCAAGTCAGGGGTACGGGAGTGACAGATGGTTACAGTGGCATTGTGTTTAAGGATCAGGAATACCAATGGCTTGCCAACAGTCTCGCCTCGGCCAATAATCACCACATGCTTACCGGCAATCTCCACTCCGGAACGGAGCATGATCTCAATACAGCTTTCCGGGGTTGCCGGGAAAAGACCTTCTTCCCCACTGAGAATATAGCCCCGATTGATGGGATGCACTCCGTCCACATCTTTATCGGGACGAACGGCCGCCATCACCCGTTCTTTGGAGATATGCTTCGGTAAGGGCAACTCGATCATAATACCATGAACTTCCGGATTGTCATTGAGAGAATCAATCAAAGTCAATACCGATTCTTCCGAGCTATCTGCAGGTAGAACGGAAAGCTCAAAATCGATTCCCAAGCTATCACTGACCTTCTGCTTGGACTTGGCATACACCACAGATGCCGGATCGTCCCCAACGAGAACCACAGCTAGCTTGGGGTTAACCCCTTGTTCCTTCCACCTTTTCACTTCTTCCTTAATCTCTTCTTTTAAGACTTTGGAAATCTCTTTGCCGTCTAACAATTGAGCCAAGAAAAACCACTCCTCTCTTATATATGGACTACACATAGACGCCAAGGTAGTCCTAAGCCGTCTATACTATTCTCCATCCTAGTCAAAATACCCTTCGCCAAAGAGCGAATTCTCACATATTTTTTGCCCAATTTAGACTATTCTCAAAACCATGTATGTTATGCCGAATCACCGTTTGGCCATTCCACCGAAAGTCCGGCAACACGAACAGCATTAAAGATGTCGTCATTTAGTAGTTCTTTAAACAAACTAAAGCTGAAATAGGGCTTTACATCAAAAATGCGGCTTTCGTTGTTACTAAATGTAACAAGAATTTTATAGTCATCGAGAGCCTTTACAGCGACTGCTCTTGGACGTATAAGGCATTTATATAAAGAACCCTAGTCACTCATAACGAGCTACCAGGGTTCCTCTTTGTCTAATTACTTATTCATAAGGTAGGCATTGATTCCGGCAGCGGCTTTTTTGCCTGCTCCCATTGCCAAGATAACAGTTGCAGCACCGGTAACGATGTCTCCGCCGGCGAAGACGCCTGGAATAGAAGTTTCCAAGGTTTCTTCATTGACGACGATATTGCCCCATTTGTTCAGTTCCAATCCTTCCGTGGATTGGGTAACCAGGGGATTGGGACCTTGCCCAATGGCGACAACGACCGTATCTACTTCAATGTCAAACTCCGAGCCGGGGATAGGCACAGGGGAACGGCGGCCGGAGGCATCCGGTTCTCCCAGCTCATAGCGGAGGCAGGTAAGGGACTTGACCGCACCTTTTTCATCCCCTTGAATAGCTACCGGGTTGGTCAAGAGCTGGAATTTAACCCCTTCTTCCTCGGCATGCTCAAGCTCTTCATGACGAGCAGGCATTTCCGCCCGGGAACGACGATAGACAATGCTGACCTCTTCCGCACCCAGGCGCAGCGCTGTACGGGCGGCATCCATGGCCACGTTACCGGCACCAAAGACAGCGACTTTCTTACCCACTTTAACCGGGGTCTTGTACTCAGGGAAACGATACCCCTTCATAAGATTGGTACGGGTTAAGAACTCATT
>NZ_CEVWNY010000047.1:0-23133 GCF_982384815.1 Desulfitobacterium sp.
AATCCGTTGGAAAATGATTGTTTCTTTCATCTTATTTAATATTATCTTTGCCGGCTGCCTAGTTCCTATTGTATTATTCTGGGGACCTTTTCAAGCTTTGAAAGTAATGGCTGTGGGAGCAGTTGAAACTTCCCGCCACCCACAGGTTGTACGATTTTTTCTATCAGAAGAAAAAATCAGTGAAATTATGCATACCTATGATGAACAAGGTGCGCAAGTCGGCTTGAACATCGATCGCCAAACCAATGTGACAGATACTTCCTCGGGAATAGTGATAGAGGATATTCAAGGTAAGAATTTTAAGGGCAAGGTTATGCTGATCAGTAACCCTAAACGAGTTAAAGTTGCGGTTACTCAGGAAATCGGTGTTGCCGGGGAGAGACTGACCGACATGGTTAAGAATGCTAAGGCTATTGCCGGAATAAATGCCGGTGGTTTTTATGATCCTGATGGAGGGGGCAATGGGGGCTTCCCCGATGGAATCACAGTTAAGAATGGTGAAGTGGTTCATAATAATGTTGGTGACCGAAAAGTGGACTTCATTGGCCTAGATGAAGAAGGTAAGCTAATCATCGCCCCCATGAATGTTAAAGAAATTAAGGAAAGAAACATCAAAGAAGGGGTAAGTTTTTATCCCCCTTTGGTAAAAAACGGTAAACCGGCTGTCTCGGGTGATGGTGGGTGGGGTGTTGCCCCCCGGACCGGAATCGGACAACGTGCCGATGGCACCATAATTTTTGTGGTCATTGATGGGCGCCAACCTACCTGGAGTTTAGGTGCAACTTTAAGGGATATGATGAATGTATTCTTAGAGTATGACGCAGTAGAAGCGGTCAATTTGGATGGCGGTTCTTCATCGGAGATGGTTTATAACGGTAAGATAATGAACAAGCTTTGGAATATTTTTGGTGAACGGTATATCCCCACCGGATTTGTAGTTATGCCTTAAGATTGAGAAAGGAGGGGTAAATACCGTGAAAAGGAAAAATCGTGCATTTATCAGAACCATAACCAGCTGGGTTATCGTCTCGCTTCTACTGCAGTTTTCTTTCTATTATTATCTAAACGGCAAAGTTGAGAAGATTATGGCTCCCGTTGTACCTCAACCCATCATAGTAGAAAATTATGAGACAGAGATCCCTGGAACTAACCTGGAAAACCTGCAGATCTCTTATGGAAAAGACTATTTGGCTTACGAAGAAAATGGTGTCCTTAAAGTCTTTAACTTAAAACAGGAAAAAGTCGTCTTTGAAAAAGCTCCCAATGGTAAAAGTCAATATGATAAGGGAGTCATTTACTATCAGTGGCTGCCGGATCGGGATACTTTAGTTTATTTTTACGCTCGCCAAAATCCTAATCCAACCACTACGGTGGTTGTTCCGATTGAGGAAAAGCCGACCGAACAGGGGACTTCCAGTCAAAACACACCCTCTCCTCCGCCGGATGCGGTTGAAGACCCCAATCAAGCACCTCAGCCCCCCAAAAATACTACGCCGGCAAAACCCAAGACGCGTACGGAAATTCGCTACAATAATCCTCAAATCACAGAAATATTTACCCTCGAACTTCCTCCCAGTGATGAAGCAGGCATAACTCCTGATGACCGTTACAACCGCAGCATTGACAGCTTCCCGGCCGGAGGAGAAATTAACCAGATGGTGGTTTCAACCTTTACTAATCTCTTATATTTGGCTATTGAAGATAAGGGTAAGTTTCAACTTATGGAAATCGATATTATGAAAAATGTTCGCACTCTTAACCGAGCCGGTGAAGTATTAACTCAAATGGCTGCTTCCGATAAGTTCGGAACTTTATACGCTAAAAGCACATCGGGGCAAACTGAACAAATCATTTCCTTACAGGGTTGGAATAGAAATAATATTTCCAAGGATTCCGATGATATCATTTTAGGAAACAGGGAAGGGACTCTTTATCTTGGCAATGTGCAAGACAAAAAATTAGTAAACGTTCGCATTGCTGAGGAAAACTCTGAAGATAAAGACTTAAAATTCAAAACCATCTGGGAAGGCTCCATCCCCTTTAACGAACCTAAAGGTGTTATTATCAGCACCAAAAAAGAAATCATCATCTATAATGACAAAGTTGCTTATCTAATCATTGATGGTAAGGAAAAAGAAATAACCTTCAGTGGGGAAGAAAATTATATCTCCTCAGATGGGGTTGAACTCATTCAAGTTACTAGGGTGGGGATGTCTACAAAAGTAAAATTAGAACCTCTGCAGTAAAGAAAACTTACTTCGGGTGGAGTTTTGAATCCATCTGAAGTTTAGTTGACTTATCCGGGGACTTAGCGACAAGATGACGGAAGGGCGTAATGCTCTTCCGTCATTCTTTTACTTTTCAGTATCCTTGGTCGGGGGGGGGATTATGTTCCTCAGTTAGTTTCTTTAATTGAGATTCCAGTTGATCAACGATCTCACGAAGTTGCTGTATTTGATCAAAAAGGCTTTGAGGATCATCTAGGGGATTATTAGTTTCCTGATCAGGCTCCTGTTTCGTTGGTTCCAAGGGTGATTCACTAAACCCCGATCGATTAGTTTGAGGAGAATTAATTTGAGGATTGGCTAGGGTCAGCTTAAAACCAAAAAGCTGAGCGAGAGCTTCCTCAAGGGTTTCGGACATAAGGATTTTACCCTCATACACAACAACTACTCCGGTCATCTCCGGGATGCTGCCGCCTTTTGCAGATTGCAGATAAATAGGTTCCACATATAAGAAATTACCTGCTATCGGGAGCACCAGCAGATTACCCCTAATAACCTTTGAACCCTTTTGATCCCATAAGGCCAGTTGTTTAGAAATCTCGGAATCCTGATCGATTCGTGATTCAATTTGGAGAGGACCATCTACTTCGATGTTTTTGGGAACTTTATAAAGTCTTAATTCACCATAATGCTCCCCATCCATACGGGCCGCGAGCCAAGCTACCATATTATTTCTGATATTTGTGGAATTTGAAGCGGGGGTAAAGGGGATAGTTAAGACGAATTCCGGGTTGCTGTTACCGGGTAACTGCAGCACGTTATAGTATGGGTTGACATTCTGGGGTTCCGAAGCAAAAAGCTCTTTAGCAAGATCCCAGGCATCTTCTTTATTATAGAAAACCGTTGAATCTAACATGTGGAAGTTCTTGAGCATATTGCTTTGCATAGTGAATAGAGTTTCGGGATAACGTAGATGGGACTGTAGACTTACGGGCATTTCGGCAAGGTCTTTGAAAACTTCCGGAAATATTTTGCGATAGGTCTGCAGGATCGGATCCGTCAAATCAATGACATAAAAGTCAACCGTACCATCATAAGCATCGATAACGACTTTCACAGAGTTGCGGATATAGTTTATTTCCTGATCCGGGTACATTCTAGAGTAGGGGAAAGTCTTAGAAGTGGTATAAGCATCGATGATCCACTTCAGACGGCCTTGGTCAATAATCAAGTAAGGATCTTCGTCATATTGAAAAAAGGGAGCAAGCTTTTCAACTCGGTCGATTATATTGCGGTGAAGAAGAATACGACTGGTGGAATTAACTTCATTGGCTAAATAAAAGCGTAAGGTTCCATGTTTAAGTGAAAGCATAAAACGATTAAGGGGGTTAAGTTGAATACCTGATTTTCCTTCGTAATTAGACTCCAGGTTAGCATTTCCAGACGGATAATCAAACTCTTTGAAATCCGTATTTACCACAACCCAATCATTGGTTAATTCTCCGAAATAAATACGGGGCTGTTTAAGCCAAAATTCTTGATAATTAGAGTTAGGGGGAATATCTTTAATGGTAAAAGCAGGCAATCCCTCTGGGGTAACCCCATTGGCAAAAGTGGCAACGACCCCAAAGCCATGAGTATATTTAAAACGCATATTAACAAAGGTCTGGGCAGTAGGTTCCAAGTCATTGGTTAAGAGCTCCCGGGGAGAGAGCATCACTTGACGGTATTCCCCAGCGACCATATAGCGGTCTATATCAATATCATGAAACTTGTAATATTGCCTTATACCTTGTTTTTGATTGTAAGTTTGAAGCAAGGGACGTGGATCGTTTAAACGCACATTTTTCAAGGTCATAAGATTTTGTTGGAGGTCTTTGGCCGTCAACGGATTATTACCAACATAATCCTCTTCAATAATTCGATCCAGTCCGTAAGCAAAACGGGTCAAGGTAATTTCATTTTGAATATAGGGTGTTTCTTTGCCCAATTCATTAGGCACCACTACTAAAGATTGAAGCAGGGTCGGCCAAATTCCCAAAAGAAGAATACTACCGAAAAGGCTAAACAAAATAGGTAAGGTTAACGTACGGAGTTCATTCTTAAAATAGGAAAATATTCCGCCGGCAAAACCAAGAAGGCAAATTACAATTAAGAGCTTTAATCCGGGTAAAGTGGCTTTGATATCGGCATATCCCGCTCCCAGTACCATTCCCTGCTGGGAATAAAGCAACTTATAGATATCTAAGTAATAGCCAAATCCCTTAAATAAAAAGAGAAACAAAATTAGGAGGGCAAGATGACGACGGGCAGCGAAACTTATTTCAATAGCATTTTTTCGCCAAAAGAAAAATGAATTGAACTGGATTACCCCGGTAAAAATATAGAAAACGGCGGTAAAAAAAGTGAGTAGAAAAAGTGGGCCTAAAAAAGTGTTATAAATAGTGGTTAAAAAGGGAAGCCGAAATACATAAAACCCTAAGTCCTTACCGAATATCGGGTCTGTTTGGCCAAAAGGCGTGAAATTGACAAAGGAAAGAACCTCCAACCAACCGGTAAAGCCGGTCACGAAGCTCACGCCGAAACTTATTAATATAGAGACAATTACTAACCATAAAGTCATTTTACGTTGACTCAGGTGGTATAGCGGGCGGTCCATTTCATGGACAAGTCTAAGGCGTTTTCGAAGTCGCTCATTAACAAAGGTCAGGACCGCATGGCGGATCGAAAAGAGAGTACCGGCAATAAAAATGAATAATATGGTACCGTTAACAATTTGCAGGATTGCTTTACTGATTAAGGGTGTCCAGAAGAGTTGACTATATCCTAAGTTTGTGTACCATAACCAATCCTCAAATAAACCGCTAATTGCAATAAAAATGCCTAAGAATACTATGATGAGTCCGGTTAACCAAGGTAGAATACGTCTCAAATTTTATACCCCCCTTTCTTATAAAATGCCATGAATTACCTATATATTCTGCCCAATCAGAGAAAAAACCTGCATTGCATTTTTAGCAATTTTGAAAGAATAAATCTATCATACAATTGGAAATTGCTGAAATCTATATTTTTTTTAGGCAACTCATGGTATAATATTTTTGTTTTTTACAAAAGTGCCAAAAGGATTTTAAATAAATTTTTAATATTTTCTGTCAATTAAAAAGCTTGTCTTTTTTCTCTTATTGTACTATGCTGTACATGTGAGATTATATATCTTTTATATGTAAAGGGTTAGAGGAGGGAGTTTTTTGCATTTCGTAGTCTGTCTAAAACAAGTTCCGGACTCATCTGAAGTTCGGATTGACCCCAAAACGAATACGCTGATGCGTGAAGGGGTACCGTCAATTATTAACCCATATGATGCCCATGCCCTCGAAGAGGCTGTCCGCCTAAAAGAAAAAATGGGTGGGAAAGTTACTATTGTAACAATGGGGCCGCCTCAGGCCAAAGACGCTCTTCGGAAAGCCATGTCTTTCGGTGCTGATCAGGCTATTTTGTTAAGTGACCGGGCCTTTGGAGGTTCGGATTCTTTAGCAACAGCTTATATCATAACTCAAGCTATTCTTAAGCTCAATGAAACTGATCCGGTTGATTTGGTTTTAGCCGGAAAAGAAGCAATTGACGGGGATACTGCGCAAACCGGTCCCGGAATTGCTACCCGTTTAGGTTTCCCTCAACTCACTTATGTTATTAAAGTAGTGGATATCACAGAAGATACTATTACCGTCCACCGTAAACTTGAAACAGGCCGGGAAGTCATACAGGCCAAACTGCCTGCTTTACTCACAGTTGAGAAGGAATTAAATGATTTGCGTTACGCAACCCTGCCCAATATGATGAAAGCAGCCTCCTATGAACCGGAGGTAATTACCGCACAATCTTTTGCTTTTGATGCCACCCAAATGGGATTAAAAGGTTCACCGACAAGTGTTAATAAGATTTTTGCCCCGCCGGCTCGTTCGGGCGGAGATAAATTTGACGGAACCAAAGATCCTCAAGGTGTAGCTGCTCAGGTAGTTGAGAAGTTATTCCAAGAGAATATTATCATGGTTAATCCCGCCGCGAAGGGAGGCAATCGGTAATGGCAATTATCATAGCGCCAGGTTGTATTAGTTGTGGGGCTTGTGTGGGTGAATGCCCCTCAGAAGCCTTGGAATTAGGTGGCAGCGGCATTATGGTCGATGCTTCAAAATGCACAGAGTGCGGCGATTGCGTAAGTGCTTGTCCTAGCGACATTCTGTCCTTACCTGCCGGTAAAAAAACTGAGGAAGTTAAAGAGACACCTGCTGCTTCTGAACCTCAAGCAAGCACTCCAAAGCCCAAAATTGAGAAAAAAGCAGCTCCTGTAGCTGGAGGGGATGTATGGAGTGGTGTCTGGGTCGTTATCGAATATAATCGCGGTGAAGTGGCACCTGTTTCCTGGGAGCTTTTAGGTGAAGGCCGCAAGCTGGCCAATGACATTGGTTGTGAATTAGCCGGTGTACTGGTAGGCCATGATGTAGAGGCTGTTATTCCGGAAGCTTTTGCTTTCGGTGCCGAAAAGGTCTATGTAGTGGATGATCCTATCCTTAAAGATTATCGTACCCAACCTTATGCTAATGCGGTAACCGATCTTGTTCGCAAGTATCAGCCTGAGATCATCCTTATGGGTGCTACTGCTATGGGTCGTGATGTATTCCCGGTTATTGCCACCAAAATGCAAACAGGTTTAACCGCGGACTGCACAGTTCTAGGAATCGATCCAAATTCCAAGTTCCTTCTCCAAACTCGTCCTGCTTTTGGCGGAAACATTATGGCAACTATTCTTTGTAAGACCAGACGTCCCCAAATGGCGACAGTTCGCCCCAGGGTTATGGCTATGCCCGAGCGTGTAGAAGGCAGAACTGGGGAAATCGTTCGCGAAGACCTAGGTATGACCGAAGATGAAGTATTAGTTAAGGTTCTTGACTTTATAAAAGGAGATGCTAAAAGTATCTTCTTGGATAAAGCCGAAATTCTGGTTGCCGTTGGTCTTGGCCTTAGCTCCAAGAAAAATATGGTTCTCGCTGAAGAATTGGCCGACGTACTCGGTGCTACTATTGCCGGAACCCGTGGCGCAGTAGAGGCAGGGTGGATTACTCATGACCGGCAAGTTGGTCAAACAGGTGTAACCGTACGGCCAAAGGTATACATTGCTATTGGTATTTCCGGTGCTATCCAGCACTTAGTGGGAATGGAAACTTCTGATTTCATTATTGCTATCAATAACGACCCTGATGCGGCAATTTTCCGTGTTGCAAACTTCGGAATTGTCGGAGACCTTAATGAGGTTGTACCAGCTCTAACTGCTGAATTTAAAAAGCGCCTACAGCACGGCGTGGCGAAATAAGGAGGGCCAACATGGAAAATTTTGATGTAATCGTCGTTGGAGGCGGTCCTGCCGGCCTATCTGCCGCCATTAGTGCTGCCCAGGCTGGAATGAAGACTGCTGTAATCGAACGGGGAGATTATCCCGGTACTAAAAACGTTATGGGTGGGGTACTCTATACTCATGCCACCAATGAAGTTGTTCCTGATTTTTGGAAGGAAGCACCCTTAGAAAGACCCGTCATCGAACAGCGCTATGCATTTTTGAGCAAAGACGAAATTTTAACTGCCGGTTATCGTGACCCGGCTTGGGGAATGCCCCCTTATAATGCCCACACTGTACTGCGGGTGAAGTTTGACCGCTGGCTGGCCGATCAAGCAGTCAAAGCCGGGGTTATGATTATTACTGAGACTTTAGTTGAAGATCTACTCTATCATGGAGATGATGTAGTAGGCGTCCGTACCGGTCGTGCCGAAGGTGACTTGGGGGCAAAAGTAGTCATCTTAGCCGAAGGAGCAAATAACTTCATTGCTTGTAAAGCCGGATTGGCTAAACCTCTGAGTCCGGAAAATGTAGCTGTGGTGGCTAAGGAAATCATTGCCCTTCCCCCGGAGAAAATCGAAGACCGCTTCTGCCTTGAGTCCCATGAAGGTGCGACTATCGAACTTTTCGGGGATTCTACAGACGGTATGCTGGGAACAGCGTTCATCTACACCAACAAAGATTCTATCTCCATTGGGGTTGGAGCCATTGTGGGGGCGATGGCTGAAAAAGGATGGTCTCCGAATGATCTCTTAGAAAACTTAAAAGCAAGACCTTATGTAAAACGCTTGTTGCAAGGCGGAGAAACCAAGGAATACTTGGCGCACCTGATTCCGGAAGGCGGTTACAATGCCATTCCGAAGCTTTATCGTCAAGGAGTTCTGGTAGCCGGAGATACAGCGATGTTCGTTAACGGCTTGAACCGTGAAGGATCCAATCTGGCTATGGCATCCGGTAAAATTGCCGGGAAGGTTGCTGCCGAGGCCATTCAATCCGGCGATACCAGTGCCCATGGCATGAGTGTCTACGAAACCCGCCTCCGTGACTCCTTTGTTGTTAAAGACCTTTACAAGTTTAGAAAACTCAATCACTTCTTAGAGTCCAATCCTCATCTCCTTGGGGAATATCCGGAAATTCTTAACCAAGCAGCCAGAATGTATTTTACAGCTGATAGCACGCCGAAGGAAAAAGTCTTCAGCAATATTATGGATATGGTGTTTAAGAAGCGAACCAAGAGCGGACTGGTAAAAGATATGTTTAAAGCTTGGAGGGCACTGAAATGAAATTAGATGATAAATTATATTTAGTGCGCTTTAACACCGATAAGTTAAACCACATTAAAATTATCAATGGGGACCTTTGCTTAAAGTGCAAGGATAAAGTCTGTACCTTTGTCTGTCCTGCCCATGTCTACGATTGGGATGAAGAGGAGAACCGGATTGCTGTTGGGTACGAGGGCTGCCTGGAATGCGGTACCTGCCGTGTAGCTTGTCCTCATGGCAATATTAAATGGGATTATCCTCGAGGCGGATTCGGTGTCTCCTGGAAAAACGGCTGATTTTTGACTTGTTTCAAAGGCAGTGGATGTAATTCCACTGCCTTTTGTCATTTTCTTTAGATTTTGACAAAGAAGATCGATTGCCTATAGAATAGTGATATCTGATATTGGTAAAGTTTATTTTAGGAGGGGGAGGCCATTCTCAATCGAATCATTTATGGATTACAACAAGATCATTGGTTGATCGATAAGGATTCCGAACATTGGATTATTGCCCGCAAAGGGGAAGAGGGGATTCTTTTCACAGTTCTGAACAAAGGCAATTTCCTCGAAGCTCCTAGCTATTCATTTATTGAAGATACAACAATCAGGCACTGGGAGGCAGTTGTCTTTTGCCCGGACGGTCTTTATTCTGATGATTTAAGGCAACCGGTCTTAAAAAAAATACAGGCGTGGTACATAGATATGCAGACCGGAGCCATCTTTGCCTCACCAGCAACAGAGAAACGGGATCGCTTAAACCGGATTCTTTCCTATCTTGATCAGGCCGGACCTAATTCTACTGATCCAACCAAACCTGCCTCTAATGCAACGGAAGCACAAACCTTAGGGAACTTATCGGTTGCCCGTAAACACCGGCCACTCTTGACCAATATAATCATAGTCATTAATCTAATTATTTTCGCTCTGATGACTTTGGCTGGAGGGTCTACACGAACCGATGTCCTAATATTGTTTGGGGCGAAAGTTAATGAATTGATTATGCAAGGTGAAGTGTGGCGGCTTTTCACCAGTATGTTTCTTCATATCGGCTTTCTACATTTAGCCTTTAATCTCTATGCTTTATGGGCTTTGGGACCGATCACCGAAGAGCTTATGGGTAAAATGCGTTTTCTAATCATCTATATCATTAGTGGAATCATGGGTTCAATAGCCAGCTTCCTTTTTACAGATGCTATCTCCGCCGGGGCATCAGGGGCTATTTTCGGCCTGTTAGGTGCTCTGGTAGTTTATTCACGAAAAAAGACTTATCTTTGGCAATCGGGTTTTGGCAAAAGTCTGGTGGTAATTATTCTAATCAATTTAGGTTTAGGTCTTTATCAACCTGGTATCGATATCTTTGCTCATGTGGGAGGCCTGCTAAGCGGTGCACTTCTTGCTTTGTTTATTTCCATGAAATAACAAGGTATTAACAGTATGTTATTTACGATACCGGATAAAATAAAATCAAAGCTCATGGTTTCTTAGCGAGGTGGTACTATTGCACCATCGATAGTTAAGAAAACATGGGCTTTTTGCGATTCCTTCTCTCTAAATTAAAAGAATGGTATAATAGGATTCGGTATTATTATCTATTGGAGTGTGGGGAAGATAAGTGAAAAGAGTTCATTTTTCTAGAGATAAATTTCTTTATGCAATACTACTTATTATGGTGGGAGCAATTATTGGTCGACTTTTCATGCTGCAAGTGATTAATGCTTCCGAACTAAAAGCCAAGGGCATCGAAAGAAGAGCCAGCAGTGAAAGCTTGCTTCCGGAACGAGGAAGGATACTTGATGCTCAAGGTAATGTACTGGCACAAAGTATTCCTGTAAAGGAGGTATATGCAGATCCGCGTAGAATCGATGAACTTATTGCTAACGAGCAAACCTCTTGGAATAAAAGCGATATCGCAGATAAACTTGCAGAAATCTTAAGTCTGGATAAGGATAGCCTTCTTGAAAAATTAAACAAAGATCTAGCTTGGGTCAATATCGCCAATCACGTTGATTTAGAAGCCGTAGAACAGATTAAAGCTCTTAAACTTCCGGGTATTGGTTTTAACGATCAGCAGAAACGAGTTTATCCGATGGATACCCTTGCTTCCTCAGCACTAGGGATTGTTAACTTAGCCGGAAATGGCGTCGAAGGTTTAGAAGCTTTTTATGACAAGGAGCTTTACGGCACTCCCGGTTATTCCTCTCAACAGTCCGTTCTGGAAGGTTCCCGGCCGAATGAACCTCCCCAAAGGGGGGCTGAACTTAAGCTCACCTTAGAATCCACTATTCAGTATCTCATTGAGCAGCAATTGGACCACCTCATGGAGACAACCCAAGCTAAGCGTGCCGCTATTCTCGCGATGGATCCGATGACCGGGAAAATTCTTGGGATGGGTTCTCGTCCTACCTTTAATCCTAATGATTATGCAGCTTCAAGTCCGGAAGAACGCCGCAATTTAAATATCAGCATGTCCTATGAACCGGGATCGACTTTTAAGATCATCACTGGAGCGGCAGCACTGGAAGAGGGAATTGTAAAACCGGATGACCTTTTCGATGATCCAGGCTATATCCAAATTGGTCCACGCTACATTACTAACTGGGATTCGGACTTTCGAGCCCATGGAGAAATCACCTTAACCGAAGGGATGATGCTCTCATCTAATGTAGTTTTAGCAAAGGTTGGCCTAAAACTGGGAAAAGAAAACTTATATAAATATCTAAAGGCTTTTGGCTTCGGAAATAGGACGGGAATTGACCTTGCCGGTGAGGAAAGCGGTTGGCTTATATCTCAAAGTGCGGCTCGGGAAATCGATATGGCGACGATGTCCTTCGGGCAAGCTAATCTTGTAACACCTGTTCAATTATTAACGGCAATCTCCAGCGTTGCCAACGGCGGTACTCTTTATAAACCTTATATCGTGGAGAAGATAACTTATCCTGACGGAACAACAAAAGAAAATACCCCCATGGCTGTTCGCCAAGTCCTATCCAAATCAACAGCTGAACAAATGACCGGTATTTTAGAGGCGGTGGTTGAGAAAGGAACGGGAGCGGCTGCTAAGATCCCGGGAATTCGGGTAGCGGGGAAAACCGGGACAGCTCAAAAAGTCGATCCGGAAACAAAGGGATATTCTTCTACTGATTTTATTCCATCTTTTGCCGCTTATGCTCCGGCAGATAATCCCAAGATTGCCCTCCTGATCATTATTGATACACCACGAGGAGAAAGTCATCAAGGGGGGACTTTGGCAGGACCGGTAGCAAAAGCTATCATTGAGGGCACGCTCCAATACTACGGTATCCCTGTGGCCGGCACTACTGAAAGTGAGGTTAACGAAATCCCGGCGGCGACTTTTGAACGTCCAGCTCCCGGTACGGTGACCCCGGAACGGACACCTTTGGACGGCGAGACAATTGTTCCTGATCTTACCGGGTTGACCATGCGCCAAGCCGGAGAAAAACTTGCCCAAGCCGGACTCCATTTTAACTTCTCCGGCACCGGCTTAGTCAGAACTCAGAGTCCCCAACCGGGAAAAGTTGTCAACAAGGGAACGGTAGTAGATGTTCATTATTCACCACTAGAGGAAATCTTAGAACAAAATGAAGAACCCCCGCCTACTCCATAAGTTGAACTATTATAGACAAATTCTTTTTCCGCAAAAGGGCATCCTATACTTTGGAAAATTGCTTAGGTAGGATTGTATTTTACCAATACCCATTAAAATATTCAGCGCTTGTAAAATTAAAAAAAGTTAAGGGAGGAAGATCATGAACTTAGAGAAAATTAATCAAGAAATTGACCAACTAAAAAACCAGTTAATTAAGGCCGTCCAGGGCTGTGTACAAATCAAAAGTGTTAAAGATATGGAAAATGCCGCACCAGGCGCACCTTTCGGACCGGGAATCAAGGATTGCTTGGAATGGACCTTAAAACTCGGCAAAGAGCTGGGTTTTGAGGTCAAGAACATTGACGGTTATGCCGGTCAAATCGATATGGGTTCAGGCGAGCTGATTGGCATCTTAGGCCATCTGGATGTGGTTCCGGAAGGAGATGGCTGGACAGTACCGCCCTATAGCGGACAAATCATCGATGGGAAAATATATGGACGAGGAGCTCTGGATGACAAAGGACCTTCTTTGGCAGCCCTCTTTGCTATGAAAGCAATTAAAGACTCCGGAATTCCCCTTAATAAAAAGATTCGCCTTATCCTCGGTACCGATGAAGAATCCGGTTGGGCGGATATGGATTATTACAAACAAAAAGAAGAAATCCCGATTATGGGTTTTGCACCAGATGCAGAATTTCCATTGATTCATGCTGAGAAGGGCATCTTTCATCTTGAATTAAGCCAATCATACACAACACTTCCCCACCTGATGCGGATCCAAGGAGGTAATCGGGTTAATGTGGTGCCTGATACCTGCCGGGTAGTTCTTAAAGGACTTAACCGGGAAGATGTTCTTAAAAAGTTGGAAGGCTTCTCTTTCCCTGAAGGTGTATCAGGTCAATTAGATTCCCTTACCAAGGAAGGGGATGAATTTATTACCCTTGTTTTCAAGGGAGTTGGAGCCCATGGCAGCCTCCCTCAAAACGGAAGAAATGCCGTACTTTACGCCTTAAAGTTTGTCCAATCCCTAGCATTAAACCAACAGGAAAGTACCCTTATTCAATGGCTGAATAGCAGGGTAGGTGAGGGATTTTATGGTGAAGGGTTTAACATAGACTTTGCCGATGAACCCTCCGGTAAATTATCCTTAAACTTAGGCATCATGGATCTAACTGCGGAGCATCTCCAATTCGTGCTGGATATTAGGTATCCGGTAACCTATAACCACGAGCAAATTCTCAATCCGTTAAGAGAAAAAGCCCAAGAGATCGGGCTTGAAGTAAAGGTACTCAGTCATCAACCGGCTCACCACGTTCCCAAAGAGAGCCCCTTAGTCCAATCTTTATTGAAGGCTTATGCTGATGTAACCGGGCGGGAAGCTTATGCCTTTGCTATCGGCGGCGGAACCTATGCCAAAGTGCTTCCACAAGGGGTTGCCTTTGGGCCGCTTCTGCCCGGTGAGCCGGAGCCCATCCACTGCCCCGACGAATACATTTCCATTGATAGCCTAATTTTGGCCTGTAAAGTATATGCTCAAGCCATACTTAATTTAGCACAAGGGTAACGAAACTTCTTTCAGTGATAAATAATACTCCTGTCTGAATAAAGATCCTTCGCATAGCTCAGGATGACACACTATAGACCCATGATACGCTATAGACCCATGATACGCTATAGGCCAATGTCATACTGAAGGTCGTGAAGTATCTTGACCCAATACACTTAACACAATTAAGGGAGGCTGAAAACTTTGAATAACGCGCAACTAGCCAGCGCGAAGGAATTCTTAAAAAGACTTTCTGAGAATTCAGGTGTCTCAGGTTATGAAGAATGTCTTGCTCCTCTAGTCACCGAAGAATTCCAACCCCTAGCCGATCAAGTTAGCACAGATTCCTTTGGCAATATTTATGCTCTCAAAAAAGGCTCCCAAGGGCGCTACAAAATTATGTTGGCTGCCCATATGGATGAAATAGGCCTGATGGTAAAGGGAATAGAACCTGAAGGCTTTATCCGCTTTACCACGGTAGGGGGAGTAGACCAAAGAACTCTGCTTTCCCAAGAAGTGATTATTCACGGAAAAAAGCCCCTCTTGGGTGTCATTGGGTCAACGCCGCCGCACCTTAGTTCTGGAGATAATGAAAAGGCCGTTAAAATTGATCAGCTGGGAATTGATGTGGGGCTTCCCTATGAAAAGGCTAAAGAAGTCATTCAAGTGGGGGATATTATTACTTTTAAGCGCAAGCCTATCGAGCTGCTTAACCAGGTATTAGCAGGGAAATCCTTCGATGATCGGGCCGGGGTAGTAGTGATGAAAATCTGCTTAGAAGAGCTACAACGTATCCACCATGTTCACGATGTGGTCGCCGTGGCGACTACTCAAGAAGAACTGGGTTTACGAGGTGCTACCACAAGCTCCTATCTCCTTAATCCTGACTTGGCCATTGCTATTGATGTTACCCATGCCACTACCCCTGATACAAAGGGGCAAGTGGAAGTTGAGTTGGGGAGAGGGCCGGTACTCGCCCTTGGCCCTAATTTCCACCCCCAAGTCTATGAAGAATTGCAAAAAAGTGCCCAGGAGTGGCGAATTCCCTATCAAGTCGTTCCTCTACCGGGACGCAGCGGTACAGATGCTTGGGCAATCCAAGTAACCCAGGCCGGCGTGCCCACCGGTTTAGTATCTATACCTTTACGTTATATGCATACATCTGTTGAAACCATCGATCTGCAGGATGTGATTCATGCCGGGAAGCTGTTGGCATATTTTATCGCCGGACTTCCGGAGGATTTGGAGGGGAAAATATGCTACTGAAAACCTTAAGCGAGTTAAACGGAACCTCCGGAGCTGAAAAAGACATCCGCCAAGTTCTTACCGAAGAATTAAAACCCTTTGTTCAAGAGATTAGTATAGATAAAATCGGTAACCTAATTGTCCAAAAAAATCTCACTGCCCCTGGTCCAAAAGTAATGATCACAGCTCATATGGACGAAGTTGCTCTGATGATCACTTCCCTTACTTCCGAGGGACTCCTAAAGTTCCAATCGGTTGGTGGCATAGATCCACGGATTTTAGTCTCAAAGCCTGTAAAGATTAATTCCTTGATGGGGGTTATCGGTGCTAAGGCCATTCATCTGCAAAAACCTAAAGAAAGGGAACAAGCCTTAAAGTTGGAGCAGCTTTATATTGATATTGGTGCCAAATCCACAGAGGAAGCCGAGAAGTATGTAAAAATAGGTGATTATGCTTATTTCGCCACTGAGACCGAAACCTTAGGAGAAGGGTATTTAAAGGGCAAAGCCTTTGATGATCGAGTGGGTTGCGCGATACTTACAGAACTATTGAAAAGGGATTATCAGCTTAATCTTGTAGGAGCTTTTACTGTCCAAGAAGAGGTTGGTCTTAGGGGAGCGACAATTGCTGCTTACCATGCAGAGCCTCAATTAGCCATTGTTCTGGAGGGAACAGTTTCCGCTCATATGCTGGAGGTAGAAGAAGGGGAATGGGTCACAAAGCCCGGCGATGGCCCGGCTATTTCCCTTATGGATAGCTCAACTTTGTATCAGCCCAAGCTACTAAAACGGGTAACGGAGCTAGCTGAAAAAAATGGTATACCTTTTCAGTTCCGGAGAGGGCATAAGGGGGGCAATGATGCCGGTAAGATTCACACCAGCCGGACCGGAGTACCTACTCTTGCCATAAGTGTTCCTTGCCGTTACATTCATTCCACGGCATCTGTCCTGGCGGAAACAGACATTGAGAATACCCTAAAACTCGTGGATCTAATCTTAAAGGCCATTCCCCTAGAAAGTTCGTTTGCATAATCGAGCCTAGAACTCCACAGGTATTACCCAAAGGTTTGGCCTTGCTCCATGAAGCAAGTGATGCCAGCCCCAAAGTGCTGCGTTAGCGGAAGTTAAGAAGCTACAAATTCAGGTTAAAGGAGGATTTTTCATGGCATTTGCTCAAAATCCCTTGGACTATACATTGTTAGAACGATTAACTCAAAGTTTTGGACCGTCGGGTGTTGAGGAACAAATAACTTCACTTATTGCGGAAGAAGTCCGTCCTTATTGCGATGAAATCACCACTGATGCTCTTGGCAACCTTATTGCTATTCGGCATGGTAAAGGCAAAAAGATTATGATTGCCGCACACGCTGATGAAATCGGGGTAATGATTACTCATATTGATGAAAAAGGCTTTTTACGATTTGCTCCCATTGGCGGCGTCAATGTTCAAGGTTTACCTCAGCGGCGGGTAGTTTTTCAGAGTGGTTTAGTGGGAACTATCGGTGTCGAAAAACTTGAAAAACCAAGTGACTTGAAGCTTGATAAACTCTATATCGATATCGGAACAACCTCCTTTGAGGAAAGCAAAGCCCGTGTTCGCATTGGCGATAGCGCAGTATTTGCCGGGAACTACATCAAAAACGAAAAACGCATCATTTCCAAAGCTTTGGACGATCGGGTTGGCTGTTTTCTCGCCATCGAAGCTATGAAACGTCTAAATACAAATCATGAGGTCTATTTCGTGTTTACTGTTCAGGAGGAAGTAGGGACACGTGGTGCCCAAACTGCCGCCTTTGCTCTTGAACCAGATTGTGCCATTGCTTTGGATGTAACCGGTACCGGAGATACCCCCAAAGCTCATCCCATGGACGTCAAATTGGGACAAGGGGTGGCGATTAAAGTTTTAGATCGCTCGATGATTACCAGTCCCAAAGTGAAGGCCTGGATGGCTCAAACCGCTGAAGCCAATAATATTCCCTATCAATGGGAGGTTTTAGAATATGGCGGTACTGATTCCGGTGCTATTCATCTGACTAAGGGAGGAATACCTTCAGGAGTGCTCTCAATTCCCACTCGCTATATCCATAGTCCATCGGAAACAGTGGACCAAGGAGACGTTGAAGGGGCACTGCACCTGCTGCTAGCTCTCTTGGCAGGCCCTGCTGAGCTTTAATGGGCCTTTAATGAGCAGACGCAGAATGAAAAGTGCTATTGGACCAAGAAAAGCCGATTCCCATTACTTAGTGAGTAGTAGGAATCGGCTATTTGTATGTAAAATGTAGACGTTTTTCGGCAAAAAGTGAATTTTAAGCATCACTCCCCAAAAGTGGAGATTTACAGATCCCGGAAGTGTGACTTGAGACACAAAAAAACAATTTACAGATGTTAAAATAGATAAAGACTTTATAACTAATAATCGTATATGGAGGACAATAATGACTAAGGATCAGGGCTATGTCTTAGAACACTGTCGCCGGAATTGCTGTAAAGCTACCCAGGACTGGACCTTTCTCTATGAGAGTCTAAATCAAATGCTAAATGATCAGAATTTACCTTCGCAGCTAGCCAAGCGTTTTCCTATAGTACATTATCATCATTTACCAAAAATAAGTATTGCCGGTTGCCCTAATGCCTGTTCTCAGCCTCAAATTAAAGATATCGGCATTATCGGCTATCTAACCCCTCAATTTACCGACTTGGACTGTACCGGCTGCCAGGCATGTCTTCATGCTTGCCAAGAAAATGCCCTATCTTGGCAAGAGGGGATCCATTTCGATGAAAAGCTTTGTATTGGCTGTGGCGATTGTATTCGTGCGTGTAGTTCGGGTAAAATCATCCCCGGTGAATCAGGATGGGTTCTATATTTAGGGGGGAAATTAGGAAGGCATCCCCGGCTTGCCCAGATATTCGAAGAAAAACTGCAAACTCCCCAAGTAATCGATAAAATCCGCGAATTTCTAAAAGGTTATCTTGAACACGGTCTACCCTTAGAAAGGCTCAGCCACTTTCTTGACCGCACGAACTAAATAGAGCTTTGACGTTCATGAATCCATGCCCGCAGATGTTCAATGCTGATTACAGTAACTTGCTTCTTTTCCATCTTGATTATATTTAAGTCTTTAAGCTCCCCCAGAATTCGGCTAACCGACTCGCGGGCCAAACTACACATTCCCGCTAGATCCGTAGAAGAGAGAGGGATTTGGATAGTGATACCTTCGGGGGCCTTTTTACCATGGACATGAGCCAAAGCAAATATTTTAGCCCCCAAGCGAGAGCGAGCGTCACCAAGTGCGATGTTTTTTATTTGGCGATAGGCTCGACGTTGGTCCAAGGCCATGCTTTGATAAAAGGGCCAGAGAGAATCGGGGTTTTCCCTAATATATTTGAGTAATAGCTTGCGTTCGAGCACGAATACTGATGATGTCTCGGCAGTAATGGCTGCGTAAGGGTATACTTTATTATCTAAAACTACTTCCGGAAAAAAGGCCGGGGCCTGGAGAATTCGGTATATCTTTTCAGTAAACTCACTCATGAGTAAGATCTGGACACGACCTTTAAGCAAAAAATATACTGAATTACTTTCTTCACCGGAAAAGAAAATGAATTGCTTGGCGGCGTAATTACGAACCCGGCCGTGAGCAGTGCAGTATTCCCAAAATGATTCAGGCAACCCATTCCATTGGGGATTACTTATAAATTTATCAAACCCAAATGCTTTTTCAGCCATGATCGGCTTTCACCCTCTTTATCAATGAGTTTATTTTTCACAAGTTCGCTATTCCTACCAAGAAATCCTCTATTAATCCATTTAGGTCATTCCCTGATTGTGATTTTTGATTTATAATATTCGTAGCCGAGCCTAATTTCCTAACGAATTTTCTACGGATTTGGGCCGTTTCAGGGTTAACTGAAACCGGGGTGTGTTTAGAAATGAACATGCCTTCCGCAAAGAAAAGGAGGACTTGCAAGCAATGCAGAAAATCAGAGTTCAAGATGCAGTCGGGGCCGTACTAATGCATGATATGACCCAAATTATCCCGGGAAAGACAAAGGATGCCCGCTTCAGAAAAGGCCATATCGTAACTGAGGCAGATATTCCGGTACTTTTGAGCATGGGTAAAGAGCATATTTTTGTCTGGGATCAGACCCCAGGTCTTATTCATGAAGACGAAGCAGCTGAACGTCTCGCTAAAGCCGTAGCCGGACCGGGACTAAGGTTTAGCGAAACCAAAGAAGGCAAAGTTAATCTAATCGCCGAGATTGACGGTTTAATTTATGCCTCTGAGGAAGGCATCTACGCCTTAAACTCTTTAGAGTATATTATTTTGGCCACCCTGCATAACCATCGTCCGGTTAAGAAGGGGGACAAAATTGCCGGAACTAGGGTAGTGCCCCTGATGGTCGATGAAAAGGTTATTTTGGAAGCTGAAAAGATCGCCGGTCAATTCAAAGAACCCATTCTTCAAATCCGTCCCCTTCAAAAGAAAAAAGTGGGCGTGGTAACCACCGGAAGTGAGGTGTACCACGGCAGAATTCAGGATAAATTTGGACCGGTTCTGCAAAGCAAAGTGGCGGAATGGGGCTCAATACTTTTAGGACAATCCTTTGCTGATGATGATGTAGAAATGATCCAAGCAAAAATCAGGGAACATCTTGCAAACGGTGCCGAGATGGTTCTGGTTACCGGGGGCATGTCTGTTGATCCCGACGATCTTACTCCTACTGCCATTAAGGGCTTAGGGGGGGAATTGGTTACCTATGGCACACCTGTACTTCCCGGCGCGATGCTTTTACTGGCCTATCTTGACGGTGTCCCGATCATGGGCTTGCCAGGATGCGTTATGTATTCCCGAAAAACGGTTTTTGACCTAGTCGCCACTCGTATCCTGGCGGGTGAGAAGCTTACCCGCTTGGAGATTGCCAAATACGGACATGGCGGCTTGTGCTTGGAATGTCCCCAATGCACTTATCCGCATTGCTCCTTTGGGAAATAGAAATAGGGGATAGAGAATAATAATTAAAGATGTAAAAAGATGAGAATGGTATAACTACTCTCATCTTTTTAGTTGAATACTCTACGAGAGATTTGCCAAAGGTCGTTAATGGTTCGGCAACGGAAAACCTTCGTGCAATAATACTTATATTCACTCATTAAATTATCGGGATTGATCCAATCGCTTTCTTCTAAGGGGTTCAGCCAATAAATGCGATGAACTTTTTCGCGAATTTCCATTAAGTACTCGGTTTGGGCGGGGCGAAAATTATTTCGACCATCGCCTAAAATAAGTATGGTCCCACGGGCGGAAAGCTCAGGCAAATAATCCACTGCGAAATCCTTAAATACTTTACCATAGTCGGTAAATCCGGAGGAATGTTTACGTCCCCAAGAACGAATTTCTTCCATAGAGTCTTCAGTGCCCAACCATTCCTCCCGGGTAATATCCCAGATGCAATCGATAAATAGATAAATCCGAACCTTACGGAAGCGGGACTTGATTCTTTTGCATAAATAGAGGAGAAATTGCGAAAAAGGAGCCACTGAATTAGACACATCACATAAAATAATAAGCTCAGGATGCTTTAAAGCAAATTTTTCATATTCTAAGTGAAATATTCGTCCTTTTCCTTGCAGCATTTCTTTAATGATAGCAGAAATCCGCAGGGTGCCGCTGGTTGCCTTCTTTTTGCGCAAACCCGGGTGTACTGCCAGAGTATTGCCCATTTGCCGCAGTGCCTGATGAACCATACCTTCTTCGTCAGCAGTAAAGGAGTCTAAAGGCTTATGGCGCCAATTTATTTGACGTAGTGCTTGCCATTGATTCTGGGATTTTAGGCGGTCCTGCCAAAGTACCATGCGAATATGGCTATTCCAAAAGTTTCTAAAATCCTCATACTTTTGCCATTCTGCTTCCGGTACCTCATGACGCCCTTTTGCCAGTTCCAGAGAATTACTCCAGGTCAGAAATCCCGACTGACCCAAAATAAACTTTACCTGTTTTTCAAATTCTGCCGCTTGGGCTTGTACTTCATCGATAGTACTTGGGAAACCCTTAAGCTCCAGTAGTTTCTGAAGGTCCGGCATTTGAAAGGATGTCAAGGCGGCTGAATTAGCATTACCGTTGGATTTAAGAGTAAGAGTTATTGCGGCTCTACCGGTGCCAATTCCTTGATGGGGCCCGCCATCCGTACAATTAGCATTTTCAGAACATTTTTCAGTTTCGGAACATTTTTGAGTTAATGAATTTGCCGTCAAGGAACTCACAAGTTGATAAACCAACCCAAAGACTTGCCGGTCCTCGACCCGATGGATGAGGATGGATTCCAGAACAATGCTGGGATTAAGATCTGGATAATCTGTTAAGATTTCCAATGCGTCTCGTACATCCTCTATGGAAATACCTACTCCTACAGTGCGTAGGGCATAGATCAGTTTTAATAGTTTCCAGCCATTCATAGATCCTTCTTCACCTTATCCCTCATTTCGGGCCTAACTTTAAAATCCCTTATTTCTAGTGCTTTCCAGCTGCCAAGCCTTAAGGCGTTCCTCAAGTTTAGCCAAATCACTAGGGTATTTTAGGAGTATGGATAAAGTTCCTTTTAATTGCTTGAGATCCAGGGATTCTTGGCGGAGAATATGCAGTGCTCGGGCAAAATCCATACTCTCCGATACACTGGGGAGTTTTCTTAGAGGTATTTTGCGAATCTTTGCCACAAACTCGCAGACATCATTAATCAGAGGTTCGGCAACTTCTGGGCATTTTTGCTCAAGTATTTTAATTTCTTGTTCTACATCGGGATAATCTAAAAGAAGATGAATACAACGCCTTCTTAAAGCCTCCGAAAGATCACGGGTATTATTGCTGGTTAATAAGACGATAGGGGAGTTCTTTACTGTTAAAGTACCAACTTCCGGAATAGTCACTTGGAATTCGGCCAAAAGCTCCAGCAGAAAGCTTTCAAATTCTTCATCGCTTTTGTCTAATTCATCGATCAATAATACTACCGGCTCCTCAGCAAGGACAGTCTGGAGCAAAGGCCTAGCCAACAAAAATTCCGGTCCATAAATATTCTCTTTAAGCTCTTCCCAGTTGGCTATCCCCACCTGTAAACGGAGCAGCTGTTTGGCATAATCCCACTCGTAGAGAGCTTTACTTAAATCTAATCCTTCATAGCATTGGAGTCGGATTAGTTTACGACCGGTGGAACGAGCTAAAGCTAAAGCCAGCTGTGTTTTTCCCACACCGGCGGGCCCTTCGATTAAACAAGGCTTTTCTAAGGTAAGTGCCAAAAATAAGGTTGTTCCTTTATCTTGGTCTAATATATATCCTTCGCTTTCTAAGCCCCTAAGCAACTCCTCTGGAGACACCCACATAATTTTCCCCCCTGCCAAACTTTACTAAAAATTGTACACGCTTTAGCCAACTTTGACAATTATAAATCCATGCAGTTAAAGCCGTATATTATTATCAAATTAACTCAAAATAGATTATGGGTGCTCAAACAATAGCGTAGAAAGGGCGGATATGGCATGGGAAAACATAAAAAAGTCTCACGTCCAAAATCACCTGTTACCGTAAGAGACCCACATTATCAGGAATATGATACACAAAAAGAGCGGAACATCTACGACTATAAGGGGTACAGGCATCCATAGGTATCAAAAAGAGGGAGCTGTTCTTACTGGCCCCCTCTTTCTATTAGAACCCCATGCCGCTATGCTATTACTATTTTAAATGCAAAATATTGACACCATTTGAGACACCTTTGCATAAAATTATTGTTGCAGGAACTATACCAAAAAGAAGGGGAGTAGAGCCATGTCAATAAAACCGGTAATAAGAAAAATGTTCCCCGGTGG